>DATDHP010000123.1:0-15601 GCA_036521515.1 Vicinamibacterales bacterium | reverse complement strand
CAGTGGGAGACGGAGGGCGGCGAGGCGCTTGTCTGACCCTTCGACGCCCACACGCCTCGATTTCGCTCGTCGCGCGCGACAGACCAGCTGGATGACTTTCTGCATTGCGCCCTGCGGAAGGCTCCCATACAATCGAGTTTTTGGGGGTACTTGTTGACGACAAAAGAGGAGACGCGCGTGGCGCTGACCTGTCCCAGCTGTGGGAACGACCAGAACTTCCTCGTGAAGACGCTCCAGATGCATGTCGTGCACCTGGACGATTCGCGGGTCGAGGTCTCGGAGGAAGGCCGCCCGGCCGTTCTGGAAATCCTGTGCGACGAGTGCGAAACCGCGCTGAATTTTGACGAGGTCGACGAAGGGCTCCGTAAAGAGGTGCTTCTGACGCTTGGCGCCCGCTGAGGGGGCGTCTCACGCGCCCTTTTCCTTGCCGCGCCTCACTCCGCCCCCTCGGCTTCCTCGAAGTAGTCGCATTCAGGGCACACCCATTCTTGATACTTCGTAGTTCTGCTCTGCGCCGTGCCTGGCACGCGATCGACGACTTCCCGGTCGCGCAACCGCATCGCTTCGCCGCACATCGGACATTCCGTCGCGGGCATTGACTTCTCCCTGACCCGCCCCTATCGTACCCTCAGTTCATGCGCGGGAACATGTTTCGCCCGTACGGTGGCGATCAAGCGGCGGTGGGTGGCGTCGAAGACGGTCGCCACGACGACGCGAGCTGCTTCGCCGACGAAGTGGTGATCGACTTTCCGTCGGTCGCCCCCGCCGTCGACCGCATGCGCCGGGCGTTCGTCGCCGACGAACGAGGCGAGGCGCTGCGCACGGCGATCACCCTGTCGTCGCGCGAGGCGCGCCAGGGCACGACGGTTCCGCTCGAAGTCCCTGTCCGTTGCACGTGCCACACCTGCGGCGGGCGCGGCGAGACGTGGACCGAATCGTGCGGCCCATGCCGTGGCAGCGGCGTCGAGCTGCTCCCGCATCAGCTGAAGGTGCTGGTGCCCGCCGGTGTCATCGACGGTACGCGCTACTGCTTCACGCTGACGCCGCGTCACCATCCCCCGACGCGGATCGAGCTGCACGTTCTCGTCGCCTGACGCGTTTTGTGCTTCCACGTCGCCGCGCGGGACCTCGCGATTGGCACCCCACCGCGCAAGCGTGCGCGGCGCCGCGGCCCGTGGCGAAATTACGAGACAGCGAGAAACACAGGTGGAACGCCACGTCACCGTGCTCGGTATTCTGACGAGCCTGTGGGGAGCCGTCGCAATGCTCGTCGGCGTCGCGCTGCTGTTCCTGTCAGCGGGTGCGCTGGCTATCCTTGCGGGGCCCGACGGCGAGACCGTGGGGCTCGCGGCAGGGTTGACCGCTGGCACCTTTGCCACGTTGGGCGCGTTTGCCCTGTTGTGGGGAGGCTTCCACGTGTGGGCGGCCGTGCTGTTGCGGCGCTACCATTCGGCGGGCCGCATCCTGACGCTGGCGCTCGCCGTGGTCAACCTTCTGGTGCTGCCGTTCGGCACCGCCCTTGGGATTTATTCACTCTGGGTGCTGCTCAACCATGATGGGCGCAGGCTGTTCGAGCCCACACCTGTTGTCACCACACACTAACGCGAGCGTGGGCGCGCTTTTTCACTTCCACGCCCGTGGTTGTGAAGACCGAATTGTCCGGCGCGAGAGATAATGGACTCATCATGGCTTCCTCCCCGGACCGCGACGCGGTCCTGACCGCGCTGCGTGTTGTCGTCGATCCCGATCTCCACCGCGACATCGTGTCGCTCGGCTTCGTCAAGGACCTGACCGTCGATGGCGGACGGGTGGCGTTCACCATCGAGCTCACGACGCCGGCCTGCCCGGTCAAGGATCAGATGCGGGAACAGGCGGCCGCCGCCGTGCGCGCGCTGTCCGGTGTCTCTGGTGTCAGCGTCACCATGACGGCGAAAGTGCGGTCGGTGTCGGCGCCCGAGACCGGGCGAACGCCGCTGCCCGGCGTCAAGAACGTGATCGCGGTCGGCGCGGGCAAGGGCGGCGTTGGAAAAACCACCGTGTCGGTGAACCTCGCGCTGGCGCTCGCGCGGTGCGGCAGCCGGGTCGGCCTTCTCGACGGCGACATTTACGGCCCGAACGTGCCGATCATGCTCGGCATCAACCAGCAGCTCACGACGGATGGCCAGCGGATTGTCCCTGCGCAGAAGCACGGCGTGCAGGTGGTCTCGATGGGCTTCCTGACAAGCGACGACTCACCGGTGATCTGGCGCGGGCCCATGCTTCACGGAGCGATCCAGCAGTTCTTCCGCGAGGTGGCCTGGACCGATCTCGATTACCTGATCGTGGACATGCCGCCCGGGACGGGCGACGTGGCGCTGAGTCTGAGCCAGACCGTCCCCGTGGCCGGCTCCATCGTAGTGACGACGCCGCAGCAGGTGTCGCTGGCCGATACCCGACGCGCGCTTCGCATGTACGAGAAGCTCAACATTCCGGCCATAGGCCTCGTCGAGAACATGAGCTACTACGCCTGCACGAACTGCCATCACGAGGCGGACATCTTCGGGCATGGCGGCGGCGAGGCGCTCGCGACGTCGATGGGCGTGCCGTTCCTCGGCCGGCTGCCCATCTACCAGCCGATTCGAGAGGGGGGCGACACCGGCGTGCCGCTCATCGTTGCCGAGCCGGGCTCATCCGCCGGCCGCGCGTTCATGGCCGTGGCCGAGCGCACGGCGGCGCAGGTCTCGATCAAGGCGCACGCGTCCGCCGAGGCGAACAGGGGCAAGATCCCGTTGATCCCTGTCCGATAGCGATGCGGGGGCTGAAGCCCCCGCGTGGCGACTCCACGCCGTCGTGGTGAGCATGCGGACCGTGTCGCCGTCCGGGACCAGGAACACCGCCGCGATGCCGTGCGCCTCGGCCCAGCTCATGCCCTCTTCCGGACCCATCACGTAGAGTGCGGTCGTCAGCGCGTCGGCGGCGAGGCCGCTTCGGTGCCACACCGTGACTGCACCGGCGAACGCTGCAGGCATGCCGGTGCGCGGGTCGAGGTGATGCGCGATCCGTTTTCCCTTGACGACCAGATCGCGCTCGGAGCCCCCGCTCGTTGAGAGTGAACCTTCATGAAGACTGATTTGCAGATACGACTGGTCGCGCTTTTGCGGATGCGCAACGCCGACCGTCCAGGACTGGCCGTCCGGCCGCGCGCCTCCGACCGACACCTGGCCGCCGAGGTCCACCAGCCACGACCCGGGGCCGAGCGCTGCTTCGACGCGATCCAACGCTTCGCCCTTGCCGAAGGCGCCGACGTCAATGGTCGCGTCGGCCCGGCGCGTCACCTCGCAGCGCGTCTCGTCGAAGAACATGCGGGACAGGCCCGAACGCGCGGTGGCTGCCGTTACCTCGGCGGGTGATGGGACACGGCCGTCGCCATGGATGTCCCACGCCTCGATGAGACGGCCTATCCCTGGATCGAACACGCCGCCGGTCTTTGCTTGCCACGCGAACACGTCGCGCAGCACGCGGCACGTGGACCGGGTCGCCTGCCACGGACGACCAACGGGTTGACGATTCAGCGCGGAGATGTCGCTGTCCTGGCGCCAGGTGCTCAGTTGCTGTTCAGTGCGCTCGAGCGCTCGCAGCGCGGCATCGAGTCGCGCCAGGCCTTCATCGCGCGTGGTCGCATATGCGGCCAGGTGCACACGCGTGCCCATCAGAAACGCGTCACGGGTGACCAGTTGGGAGTTGGAAGTCCGTAGCGGCGGGCCTTCAGGTCCGCCTGCGGCGACGAGCGCAGCCAAGAGCAGCGCGCCCAGGCCGCGGCTCACGCGACTTCCCGGATGGTGGCCCGCTCAGGTCGCCGGACCAGCTTGTAGCTGATGACCAGGTGAGTGCCGTATGCGATCGTGAACACCGCGCTGCTCGCGACGTGCAGGATCACGAGCCGCTGGAGCCACACCTCCGAGGTGGCAACCTGAAGCAGATACCCCGACAGGATCATCACCACGAACGTGCCGAGCGAGGCCAGGCCCGTCTTGCGGTTCGGTATGCGCGTGGCCCGCAGCTTCTTCATGATGTGCGAGTTGAGGATGACGCCGAACACCAGCACGAACGGTGGAGAGGCGAGGACATGCAGGTGCAGCATGGCGCTCTGCCACGGATGGTTGACGACAGCAAACGGGTCGTCAGGCTGGATGAGGTACTTCATCCCGAAATACGCGAACCCGCTGGCCGCCACCGCCAACGCGACGAGGTTGAACGCCCAGCGCTCCCACGGCCTCATTGCGCGCTTCCTCGCTTCTCCAGGACCTCATCGGTGGCGAGGACCCGGCGCACGGCGTTATTGGCTGCCCGGGCCGTCAACGTCGCCCCGGCGATCGGGCGGATTGCCCGGTTGATCCCGAGGTCGTCATCGAGGCGGCGATCGCGATACTGGCGAAGCCACGCGTCAGAGGCGCGGTACTCCGCGGGCTCGAGGAACGCCGTCACGTCGACCCGAAGCACCTGACCGCCATCGTCGAGCGATATCAGCAGGCTCTCCCGCTTGGTTCGCACCGTATGCGTATCCACGTACGCTCGTCCCACGACCTTGCCGTCCTTCGTGGCGATGTAGCGCGCGACCAGCGCTGATGGCACGTCCACCGCCGCGCGCGTCAGCACCTGCTTCTGCTGCGACGGCGTGAGAAACACCTGCTCCGCCCGGATCTGCGCGCCCGGGTACACGGCGGCCAGCGCCTCGTCCCGCGTGAGGCCCTGGGCAGTGATGCTTACTCCAGTCAGCAGGACAGCCACTGTCCACGGCGCGGCGGAGACGCGCGGACGCGGAGTAATCCAGCCCTGATCCTCTCCGCGCTTCAGCGTCTCCGCGGCCCGTGCGAGTGAGGAGCGCATCGGTTAGAAGGAGTACCCGAGGTTGACGTTCACCTGGTTACGGCCCGTGTTTGCGGCGTTGGTGATCCACTGGTAGTCGGCCTTGAGGACGACGTTGGGGATCGGCTTCACCTCGAGCCCGAGCGTCGTGAAGTCGCCGTCGCGGCTCAGATCGCGCATGAAACCGGCAGGCACTTCATGCTGCGTGTCAACCTGCTCGTAGCGCACGTAGGGTGTCAATGCGATGCTCGTGTTGACCTGCGACAGGACGTTGTAGCCCACCTGCACGTACCCGCCCTGCATCGTCTCGGCGATTGGCGCGGTGAGCGGGAGACGCAGGGCGACGCTTGCCGCACCGGCCTCGTCCACCGACGCCTGGGCGAACAGGCCGCGGATATCGAGGCCTCGAATCTGCGCCTGGCCGTGAACCTCGGCGACGGTCGTGCCCATATCGATTTGCTGGCCGGCCAGCACGACCTGCTCCTGCCCCGACCCGCCGTTGTAGAGGGCGACGCCGGCGAAGACGCCGGGAACGGGCGTCACGTCAAGGCGTCCGGAGAACGCCATGTTGGCGGCCCGCGCCTGGACACCGCGCTGACGCCCGCCCCTGAGGCCGGCGGACGTGAAGCCGGCGCCGTTCAGGCCGTTCGTGAAATACGCGCGGACGTTCACCATGCCGAACGAGCCGATCAGCCCCGCGCCGTTTTCGCGCCAGGTGGACGGGATGATCCGCTGCTCGGTCTCCGGCCGCTTCGCGCCGAAGAAGACGTTCGGCTCGTGGAACTCGTTGACGAGCCCCATCGGCAGCAGCAGCAGCCCGCCGCGGAGCGACAGGTTGTCGTTGATCAGATAGTCGACGTAGGCGAACTCGACGAAGATCTCGTTGCCGTGCTCGACCTCGATCTCGGAGTTGAACACGAACTGGTCCGTGAAGCGGTACCCGGTGTAGAGCACCGCGCGGAGGAAATCGAAACGCGTGGTCGGGGCGCCGCCGGCGCCGGCCTCGTTCTCGCTGCTGAAGTTCTCGAGCAGCACCTCGCCGTAGCCCGCGAGCGAGACACCGGGCGAAGCGCGGCGGTAGACGCCGACGGCCGACGGGGCGAGGCCGAGGGCTCGGCGCCGCTCCTCGGAAATCTCGACTTGCTCGGGTTCGCCGCTGCGCAGTTTCTCGACTTCCGCCGCAAGCACTTCCACCCGACGCCGGAGCTCATCGACGTCGGCTTCCTGGCCCTGCGCCTCCGGCTGCTGGGCGGCCGCTGGCAGGCCTGAGAGGAGAAAAAGGGCGAAAACACAGAAAAGGCGCCGGCCACCGGACATCAGCTGTATGCTCCAGAAAAAGACTGAGACTCAGTCTCAGAATCACCGGCTAGGGTAGATCCGGAGACCGCGGCTGGTCAAGCCCGGGTTCCCCGCCGCGCTCGCCTGCGCGGAGGGGTGGAAGCGGTAGGATGCTGAACGTGACGCTGACCCCCCTCGATCTGCCTTTCACCAAGCGACCCCTCGCCAACGGCCTCGACGTGATCGTCCACGAGGACCATCACGTGCCGATCGTGGCGGTCAACATCTGGTACCACGTCGGGTCGAAGAACGAGCGTCCCGGCATGACTGGTTTCGCACACCTGTTCGAGCACCTGATGTTCGAGGGCTCCGAGCATCACAACTCGGGCTACTTCCCGCCACTGCAGCAGGCGGGAGCGCTCCTGAACGGATCCACGAACACCGACCGCACCAATTACTGGGAGGTCGTTCCCACCAGCGCGCTCGACCTCGCGCTCTGGATGGAATCGGACCGGATGGGATACCTGCTGCCCGCGCTCACGCGCGCGCGGTTCGAGACGCAGCGCGACGTGGTGCTCAACGAGCGGCGCCAGAACTACGAGAATCGCCCCTACGGCCTTGCGTTCATGGCCATTACGTCGTCCTTGTTCCCGGCCGATCATCCGTACCACTGGATGACGATCGGCGACGTGGACGACCTGCGGGCGATGCAGTTCGAGGACGTCCAGGCCTTCTTCAGGACCTATTACCACCCGTCGAACGCTTCGCTGACGATCGCCGGCGACATCGAGACCGGACGCGCGTTCGATCTCGCCGAGCGTTACTTCGGCGAGCTGGCGCCGGGTGTGACTCCAGCGCGTGTGGGGGCGACCGCGGCGCTCTCGATGGAGACGCGCCTCGTGCTCGAGGACCGCGTGGAGATGCCGCGGCTGTACGTCGCGTGGCACTCCCCGGCGATGTACGCGCCCGGCGACGCCGAAATGGACCTGATTGGCGAGCTGCTGACCAGCGGCAAGATGTCGCGACTCTACCGATCGCTCGTATACGAGAAGCGCCTCGCCCTGGACGTGTCCGCGTTTCAAAGCTCCCGCGAGCTTGGCAGCTTTTTTATCCTGGCCATCACCGCCACTCCCGGTCGATCGCTGACCGACCTGGCAGCGCTCGTCGACGGCGAGCTCCAGCTGCTCGCCGACGGGGGACCGACCTCCGCCGAGATGGAGCGAGTCACCGCGCAGGCAGAAGCGCATTTTCTCTATCGACTCCAGTCGGTCGGCGGCTTCGGCGGCAAGTCCGACCAGTTGAACGCGTACAACGTGTTCCGCGGCGACCCTGGCTTCTTCGCCGCCGATATCGAGCGTTATCGCAATGCGGACGCGCCCGCGATTCGCGCCGCCGCGCGCGACACCTTGCGCGGAGACCAGCGGGTGCTGCTCAGCGTCGTTCCCCGCGGACAGCACGCGCTCGCACTCCCGGGCTCCGAGCCGGTGGCCGTGTCATGACGGCCGTCGACCGCTCGCGGCTGCCCGAGGTCGGCCCCGATCCCGGATTCCGGCTGCCCGACGTCGCCCGCCACACGCTCGCGAACGGTCTCGCGGTCCGGACCATCGAGCACACGAGCGTGCCGGTCATCACGATCGTCGTGCAGGTCGATGGCGGCACAGGCGCCGATCCTGCCGACAGGGAGGGGCTCGCAGCGATCACCGCCGACATGGTGGACGAGGGCACCGGCACGCTGAGCGCGCTGGACGTGTCCGATGCGCTCGCGAGGATCGGCGGAGAGTACGACGTGGACGTTGGCCCGGACGCCACGGTCTTCATGCTGACGACGCTCACCCGCTTCGCGGCGCGAGGCACCTCGCTGCTCGGCGACCTGGTGATCCGGCCGAGCCTCCGCGACGCGGACTTCGATCGCGTGCGACACCTGCGGCTCGATCGGCTGCGCCAGCTGAAGGATCTGCCTCCCGCCGTGGCGGAGCGCGCGTTCCTGCGAATGCTGTACGGCACGCATCCGTATGGTCACCTTGCGCTGGGCAACGACAGGGCGCTGCGCGCAATGCGCGTCGAGGAGACGGCCCGCTTTCATGCGGCGACGTTCCAGCCGCACCGCGCGACGGTGATTGCCGGTGGCGCCCTCTCACACCGGGAGCTCTTCGGAGTCGTTGACGGCGCGTTTGGCGCCTGGACGGGTGCCAAAGACAATGGCCACATTCCGACTGCCGCCGCAGCAATCGAGCCCACCGCCCGGCCGCCGCGGCTGGCGGTCGTCGCACGCGAGGGCGCGGCGCAATCCGAGCTGCGGATCGGACATCTGTCCGCGCGCCGTAACACGCCCGACTATTCGGCGTTGCTCGTCATGAACGCCGTGCTCGGCGGTCAATTCGTCAGCCGGATCAACCTGAAGCTGCGCGAGGAGAAGGGCTACACCTACGGTGCACGGACCGGATTCGACTGGCATCGGGGACTGGCGCCGTTCTCGATGCAGTCGAGCGTGCACACCGCCGCAACCGCCGACGCGATCCGCGACTCGCTCAACGAGATCGACGCCATTCGCGGCAGGCGCCCGGTCACCGAGCACGAGTTGGTGCTCGCCAAGGCGTCGCTCACCCGCGGTTACCCGCGCAACTTCGAGACCGCTCAGCAGGTCGTGCGCGGGGTGGCGCAGCTCGCGCTCTATGACCTGCCGGATACGTACTTCGAGGAGTTCGTGCCGTCGACCAACGCGGTGACGACCGACGACGTGACACGCGTCGCAACGCAATACCTGGACCCGGGCAGGGTGACCACGCTCGTCGTCGGCGACCACGCGGCGATTGACGAGTCGCTGCGCGGGCTCGGCCTCGGCGAGCCTCAGCTGCTGCCGCCGGACCCAGGGCAGATGACGTGAAACCAGGCGGACCTGGCGTCCGTCCTAATAGGCCGAAAGCATGGTGGCCAGCTCTGAGTACGACGTCGATCCGGATAACGACGGACGAGTCGGACCCGCCGCCACCGTCGCGGTGCTTGTTGGCGTGCTGGCCGCCGTAGTGGCCGGCGCGACGATCTGGCTGCTGCTCACGGATCCGGTCACCGTCGCCAACGCCGTGGACGAGGGCGAGATTTCGCCGCTCGTTCGTCAGCTCGCCCAGGTCATCCTCAACGCGCTGGCCGGATTGCTGGATTATCTGTAGCTACGTCTGGGCCGGCTGAAGCCGGCCCGTGCTGCCAGGTGTCTATCATCGGCCGGACGGGTTCTTGCAGATTCCAGGTCGATATGATCGAACATCCCAAGAAACCAGACATGCCTCGGCCGCCAGGTGCGCGGGATATCGTCGACATGCCGACGCAGGACATCAATCCGGCGCCGCCGCCCGACATCCCCCCTGTCCCGGTGGAGGACCATCCGGAGCCTCACCCAGACACTCACGTTCCCGGTCCCAAGTAGGGCTCCAGCGCCCGGGCGACGTCGAGCAGCCCGGGCGTTCGCGTCGCGACGAGCTGGGCACCCACCGGAAGCCCGTCGAGTGTCTTTTCACACGGGACTGAAATGGCCGGATGCCCGGTCACATTGAAGAGCTGGGTCAGCCGAAGTGTAATGTTGCGAACGGGCTCCTCCGAGCCGCCTACCCGCACTGTGTCGGCACCAAGACGGGTGGCGGGGACCGCCATTGCCGGAAGCAGCAGGGCGTCGTATCCCACGAGCGCCGCATCCACCTCGCGCACGAGCACGTCGCGGCCGCGCAGCGCGCGGACATAGTCTTCCGCGATGATGTACCGCCCCATCTCCAACCGGAGCCGTACGTTCATCGTGTAGTCGTCCGGCCGGCTCTCGAGCGTCTTCGCGTGATACACCGCGGCTTCGGCGAGTGCGATGTGCACGTAGATCGCAGCGGTTTCGTTGGCGTGCGGGATCGCGACTTCGTCGAGCGTCACGCCGGCACTGCGCAGTCGTTCGCACGCAGCTTCGAATGAGGAGGCGACCTGCGGATCGAGCAGTGCAGTGAAATAGCCGCGCAACAGGCCGACGCGCATGCCGCGCGCGTCGCGGGGCGCGGCTCGTGGCGCGGCGGTTTTCACCCCCGCGTCCGAACGCAGCACGTCATAGACGATGGCGGCGTCCTCGACCGATCGGCACAGCGGGCCCACATGATCCATCGTCGTGCTGAGAGGTACGACGCCCTCGGTTGGAATCTCGCCGTACGCAGGCTTCAACCCGACGAGACCGCACGCTGCCGACGGGATGCGGATCGACCCGCCGGTATCGGTCCCCATGGATGCGCAGGCCATGCCCGCCAGCACCGATGCCGCGGAGCCGCCGGAGGAGCCGCCTGGCGACCTGCCGGGATCGAGCGGGTGCCTGACCGGGCCGTAGGCTGAGTCCTCGTTGGTGGTGCCGAGCGCGAACTCGTGAAGGTTGGTCTTGCCGACGAACACGGCGCCTGCTTCCCGCAGGCGGGCCACGGACGTGGCGTCGCGGCGTGCGACGTGGCCCTCACGCACGCGCGAGGCGGCAGTCGTCGCCGTGCCGGTGACGTCGAAAATGTCCTTCAACGAGACAGGGATTCCGTGCAACAGCCCGCGATCGCGGCCCGCGGCGAGCTCCCGGTCCGCCGTGCGCGCCTGTCCGAGCGCCTGGTCGGCGAGCACGGTAATGAACGCGTTGATCGACGGATTGCGGTCCGCGATCTGCTGCAGGCAGCGCTCGGTGACGGCCTCCGCGGTGATCTCGCGCGCCCGGAGCGCACGCGCCACCTCGGTAATCGTTCGCGGTTCAGCGGGCATCAGCGATCGGGGGCTCGTCGTGCTCGCCGGTGGCGTCCCCGTTCCAGTCGGCCATCCGGAGCGACGAGGCCGCACGCGCAAGCGCTTCGAGCAGCGGTTTCAATGCCGTGAGCCGCCGCCGTTCGGCATCCTGGATGGCGTTCTCGAGCCACACTTTGATGGTCATGCAGGCCAATAATGGTCAATGCCCAATGCCCAATGCAAAATGCCCAAATGTCCAGCAGTCAAGAACCGCTTGGCCATTGAGCATTGAGCATTGAGCATTGGGCCTTGAGCATTGAGCCTTGGGCATTGAGCATTGAGCCTTGGGCATTGAGCCTTGGGCATTGAGCCTTATTGTATGCTGGCGCCGTGAGACACACGAAGATCGTCGCCACGATCGGGCCCGCCTCGAGCAGCGAAGCGATGATTCGCGAGCTGCTGGCGTCGGGCGTCGACGTCTTCCGGCTGAACTTCTCGCACGGGTCGCACGAGACGCATGGCGAAACGCTCGCGCGCATCCGCGCCGCGGCCGACGAGCGCGGGCGCTACGTCGCCGTGCTCCAGGATCTGAGCGGCCCGAAGATCAGAACGGGGCGCCTCCGCGACGGCGCGCCGATCCCGCTCGACGTTGGCGACGAGCTGCGCATTGCCGTCGGCGACTTCGTCGGCGGGCCTGGCCGCGTGTCGACGACCTACGCGGGCCTCCCGAAGGCGGTGCGCAAGGGCGATCCGCTGCTGCTCGACGACGGGCGCCTCCAGCTGCGCGTGGAGGAGAACGATGGCGAGGAGCTGCGCACGACGGTCGTCGATGGCGGCATGCTGGGCGAGCACAAAGGCATCAACGCGCCCGGCGTGACCCTGCCGACGGCCGGCCTCACGGCCAAGGACCTTGCCGATCTCGCGTTCGGCGTGAGCATGGGCGTGGACTTCATGGCGCTCAGCTTCGTGCAGAGCGCCGCGGATCTCCGACAGGCGCGCGACGCGCTGCACCTGGCGGGCGCGCCTGATCTCCCTCTGGTCGCCAAGATCGAGCGTCCCGAGGCTGTGGCCCGCATCGACGAGGTCCTCGACGAGTCCGATGCCGTGATGATTGCGCGCGGGGACCTCGGCCTGGAGTTGCCGCTCGAACGCGTGCCGCGCGTGCAGAAAGAGATCACGCGCCGGGCGCGCAGCCTCGGCATCCCGGTGATCCTGGCGACGCAGGTGCTCGAGTCGATGCGTGGCGAGCCGCGGCCGACACGCGCCGAGGTCAGCGACGCGGCCAATGCCGTCGACGACGGCGTCGACGCGATCATGCTGGCGGGCGAAACCGCCGCCGGGAACTATCCGGTGCGAGCGGTACAGACGCTCGACGCGATCATCCGCGACGCCGAAACGATTCCGCCGATCGGCGTCGTCCCGTTGAGGGACGAGGCGCACCTGCTTGGAGACCACGGGCGGGCGATCTGCGAGGCCGCAGTCACCCTGGCCGAGCGCGGCGAGGCGAACGCCATCGTCGCCGTGACCCGCGGCGGGAAGACGGCACGGCTGCTGTCGGCCCTGCGCCCGCGCACGCCGATCTACGCCGTCACCGACCGCGACGACGTTTCACGCCGCCTGGCGCTGGCGTGGGGCGTCGTCCCGCTGCTCACGGATCTCACGGGGGACGTGAACGAAGTAGCCAACCGGATCAGCGCGCGGCTCGTCGAACGCGACACGCTGCCGGCTTCCTCGGTGATCGTGGTGGTCAGCATCACGCCCGATCTCGCCCGCGGGCCGTCGAATTTCTTGAAGCTGCAAAGGGTGTAGATATCGGGATTCGGGATTCGGGATTCGAATCTCCCGAATCCCGCGAATCGCTGAATCCACTGAGTCCGCCGAATCCCGCGAATCCCGAATCCCGGCTCAAGTTTTCCACTTCTCTTCGAGCAGCTTCTTCAGCTCCTCGAGCGCCAGCATATACCCAGTGGAGATGATGTCGTAGTAGCGCGTCCAGCGTGCGCTGTTGCTGTCCCAACCGGACTGGTGGACGTGGAGCAGCGTGCCGTCGCGCTGGGTGCTGCAGGTCGCTTCCAGTGCCATCGGGCCGATCGGTGGGCCGTCGGGCGGGAGCCAGTAGGCATCGGCCAGAAAGAACTCGCGGCCGGGCTTGAAGTCGATGACGGTGGCGTGGAGCGCTCCCCCGAGCCGGCCCAGGAGATCGTCGCGCCATTCCGTCGGCTCCCACTCCACGGCGTAGCTGCCGAGCGGCCGCGGCACGCACAGCGACCTGGTGACCTGCCACCACGCCGCCAGCGCGTCGGGATCGAAAAACGCGTCCAGCACGGCGGCCGGCGGCGCGTTGATCACCAGACTATGGGTGAACTCGCGAGTGGACACCTCCCAGGATGATAATCGAGCGATGCATCCACAGCCGCTTGCCTACCAGGACCCCGAGTTCCTCGAGAGCGAGGAAGGAAGGCCCATGCGCATCCTGGCTGAGTACCTCGAGCCGTTGCGGCGGTTCAAGGCCCAGGACATCCAGGACACGGTGGTGTTCTTCGGCTCCGCGCGCATCCACAGCCGCGAGCACGCGGAACAGGCGCTCGAGCGCCTCGAGCGCCGGTTCGGCGCCCGCGCCGCCACCGAGCGCGACGAGCACCTCCTGCGCGGACGGAAGGCAGTGCTGTGGTCGCGCTTCTACGAGGAGGCGCGCGAGCTCGCATACATGTTCACGAAGTGGACGATGTCGCTCGATTCACCCCACCACCGCTTCGTCGTGACCTCGGGCGGCGGACCGGGAATCATGGAAGCCGCAAACCGCGGCGCGTACGAGGCGGGCGGCAAGACCATCGGCCTGAACATCAAGCTGCCGTTCGAGCAGGGCGCCAACCGCTACATCACCGAGGGGCTCCAGTTCGAGTTCCACTATTTCTTCATGCGGAAGTTCTGGTTCGCGTACCTCGCGAAGTCGCTCGTGATCTTCCCTGGCGGCTTCGGGACGCTCGACGAGATGTTCGAGATCCTCACGCTGATGCAGACCGAAAAGCTGCAGAAGCAGATCCAGATCATCCTCTACGGCACCGATTACTGGGATCCGATCCTCAGCCTGGAGCCGATGGCCGAGTGGGGCGCGATCACCCCGTCGGACATGCACCTGCTCCAGCGCGCGAACACACCTCAGGAGGCGTGCGAGCTGTTGAAGGCGCACCTGACCGAGCACCACCTGGTGCCGTCCACGCCGCAGGAGATGCAGGCGCCCGCCATCGCGAAGACGCGATCGTAATACATGAAAGGCCGACCTGAAGGTCGGCCTAAACTAATAGAGCAGGAACCGCTGGCGTAGTTGCAAGAAGGTTTCCTCGTCCTCGCGCCAGCCGTCGGCGATGTCGCGGATGGGAACGTCCTGCTCGATCTGCCGGCGGAGCACGTCCGACCCCGCGAGAATGTCGATCGGCATCTTGTCGTGCTCGTACTCGTACGGCGGCTGCCTCCACGCGAACTTCTCGCGGCTCGCCGTCCGGAAGGTCTGAATCAGCACAGCCCCGGTGATGACCGGGCGGAACGCGTGGCGATCGATGACGTGGAGCTGAGCGCCGCCGCACGTCTGCCTGACGTATTTCTGGAACGTGGGCTCGAACACGGCGGGCCTGAAGTACACGCCAGGCAGCTGATGGGCGTTCATGGCGTCAGCGAAACGCTCGGCGTCGATCCAGGGGGCGCCGACCAGCTCGAAGGGCCTGGTCGTGCCGCGCCCCTCGGACAGCATCACCCCCTCGAACAGGACCGTCCCCGGGTAGACCACGGCGGTCTCGAGCGTCGGCATGTTGGGCGACGGCATCACCCAGGGCAAGCCTGTCCCGTCGGCGTAGACGCCACGTCGCCAGCCCTCCATCTTCACCACTTCCAGTGAGGCGCCGATGTCGAAGTGGTCGTTGAACAGCTGCGCGAGCTCGGCCATCGTCATCCCGTGCCGCATCGGGATCGGGAACTGGCCGACGAACGACTCGTAGCCCGGGACGAGCGACGCGCCTTCGACGTCGCCGCCAATCGGGTTCGGCCGGTCGGTGACGATGACCGGGACGCCGTGCCGTGCGGCGGCCCGCAGGCAGTTGGCCATCGTGTAAATGTAGGTGTAGATCCGCGCACCGATGTCCTGCAGATCGATGACGAGCAGATCGAGGCCGCGCAGCATCCCGGCGGTCGGCTCGCGAGTCTCGCTGTACAAGGAATAGATCGGGACCCGCCGCGCCGGATCGTCGCGGTGCGGCGTTTCGATCATGTTGTCCTGCACGTCCGATCTGAAGCCGTGCTGCGGGCCGAAGATGGCTCCAAGCGTGACGCCGTCCCCGCCGGCGAGCCGGTCGATCACGTGGCGAAACCGGTGGTCGATCGAGGCGGGATTGCAGACCACACCGACGCGGGAGCCGCGCAGGCGTGAAGAGGCGAGCAGGACGTCGGAGCCGAGGCGCACGGGCATAGAGCAAATGCTAAGTGCCAAATGCTAAATGCTGAATGTCCAATGCTAAATGCCCAATGGCGAATACCCACTGCCCGGGCGGTTTTGGCATTGAGCATTTGGCGTTTTGCATTGCCCCCAGTTGAAGTATTATCTCGACCACAACAACCTGAACAATTATGGTGTGCCCGGGCCGGTTCTTCCGTCTCGCCAGTTTTGGTGTCCTTGTCTTCCTGCTGCCGAGCCTTGCGCTGGCGCAGGACAATGGCTTGCGCGCACCGACCATTGCGGCCAGCGCCGCTGCCGCCGCGGACTGGGCCA
>DATDHP010000122.1:0-9239 GCA_036521515.1 Vicinamibacterales bacterium | reverse complement strand
CGATTGCCGGCGTGCGGGTCGGAATGGTCGACGGCTCGTACGTCATCAACCCGACGTTCGAGGATCGCAAGCAGAGCACGATCGACCTCGTGGTCGCCGGCACCACTGACGGGATCGTCATGGTGGAAGCGGGCGCGAAGGAGGTCACCGAGTCGCAGGTCATTGGCGCCCTCGAGGCCGCCCACGCCGCGATCAAGGAGATCGTCGCCGGGATCGACGCCCTCAAGGCGGCCACCGGCAAGACGAAGATCCAGGTGGCGAAGCAGGCCGTCGACCACGCGTTCTATCGCGAAGTCGAAGAGAAGGTGTACGTGCCGCTCAGCGAGGCCATGCGGCTCCGCGGCAAGCTCGAGAGCTATGACCGCACGGACCAGGTGCTCGAGGACCTCATCGCCACGATTCCGGAGGGAGAGGTCCAGCGCCGGCTCGAAGCGAAGCAGATCTTCAAGGAGCTCAAGGAAAAGGTCCTGCGGGACGAGGTGCTCGATCGCGGTGTCCGCCTCGACGGCCGGAAGTTCGACGAGATCCGGCCGATCTGGTGCGAGACCGGCGTCCTGCCCCGTGTCCACGGTTCTGTCGTGTTCACGCGCGGCGAAACGCAGGGGCTCGTCAGCTGCACGCTCGGCACCGCCGACGACGAGCAGAAGATCGAGCACGTGAGCGGCGAGTTCTACAAGCGCTTCATGCTCCACTACAACTTCCCGCCGTTCTCGGTGGGGGAAGTGGCCTTCCTGCGTGGTCCCGGCCGCCGCGAGATCGGTCACGGCGCGCTGGCCGAGCGCGCGCTGCAGCCGGTCGTGCCCGGCGAGGACAAGTTCGCCTACACCATCCGCCTCGTGTCGGACATTCTCGAGTCCAACGGCTCCTCGTCGATGGCGTCGGTGTGCGGCGGCGCGATGGCGATGATGGACGCCGGCGTGCCGATCGGGGCCCCGGTGGCGGGGATCGCGATGGGGCTCATCATGGACGAGAAGACCGGCAGGTACGCCGTGCTCTCGGACATCGCGGGCGCCGAAGACCACTACGGCGACATGGACTTCAAGGTCGCCGGTACGGCGCGGGGCATCACCGCGCTGCAGATGGACATCAAGGTCACCGGCATCACGTCGGAGGTCATGGCCAAGGCGCTCGACCAGGCGCGGGCCGGCCGGATCTTCATCCTTGGCGAGATGGCGAAGACGATCGCCGAGCCGCGCAAGGCCATGTCGATGTTTGCGCCGCGGATCATCACGATCAAGATTCCGGTCGACAAGATCCGCGACGTCATCGGTCCGGGCGGCAAGATGATCCGCAGCATCATCGAGCGGACCGGCGTGAAGATCGACGTCGAGGACGACGGGCGCGTGAACGTGGCGTCGGCCGACGGCGCGTCGGCGCAGAAGGCGATCGGGATCATCCAGGAGCTGACCGCCACGCCCGAGCTGAACAAGACCTACATGGGCAAGGTGCAGCGGATCACGGATTTCGGCGCGTTCGTCGAGATCATGCCCGGTACCGACGGCCTGCTGCACGTCTCGGAGATCGCCAACCATCGGGTCAAGGATGTCCGCGACGAACTGAAGGAGGGCCAGCAGATCCTCGTGAAGGTCATCAACATCGATCCGACCGGGAAGATCCGGCTCAGCCGGAAGGCTCTGCTTCAGGAAGAGGCCGCCAAACACGGAGAGCAGGCGCCAGCCGCTCCCGCCGCCAAGGAATAAACTCCGCGGACGGGATCGTCGTCTAAACTGGTATAAACAGTACGTTGGGGGCCGGCTGTGACCGGCCCGATGTTTATGCCGGTCCAACCCATATGAGATTCAACCGCCGGACCGTCGGCTGGCTTCTTCTTGGCACCGGCGCCTGCGTCCTCGCCGGACCTGCGATCGCACGTGTCTTCGCACACCCCTCGGCAGGCCCGGGGTCGCCTGGGCGCGTCGAAGGCCAGGAAGCGCCGCCGAACCGCCGCGAGTTCACGGTGGTTGCGAAGGACTACGCCTTCTCGCCCAATCGCCTCGAGGTCCTGCAGGACGACCTGGTCAAGCTCACCGTGCGCAGCGAGGACGTGGCGTACAGCGTCACGATCGACGAGTACCGCGTCGCGAAGCGCGTCCCCGCAGGCGGCTCGACGACCTTCGAGTTCCGGACGGATCGGCCCGGCACGTTCCCGTTCTACTCCAACCTGACGAGCGACGCCCGTCACAGCCAGGCCCGCGGTCAGCTGATCGTCCGACCGCGCTAACTCGACTCCCAACTCCCAACCCCCAACTCCCAAGGCGGGTCTGAAGACCCGCCTCTACGAACGCGTGTGTAGGTCCGCCTACTGGGTTGGGAGTTGGAGATTGGGAGTTAGGAGTTGAGGGCGAGTGCTACCATGGCAACGGGTCATGGCTGTCGAGACCGCACTGCCCTTGCCGCCCGGCCTCGCCGACTGCGCCGCGTACTCCTCGGGGATCCGCCTGTCTGGCCTGGCGATCGAGGACATCGGCCGCACGCTCGAGCGTGGCGACCGGTTTGTGTGGATGGGGCTCGTCGAGCCCGAGCAGGACCTGCTCCGCCGCGTGCAGCAGCAGTTTCACCTCCACGACCTCGCCATCGAGGACGCCTACAACGCGCACCAGCGGCCCAAGATCGAGCAGTATGACAACTCGCTGTTCGTCGTCCTGCGAACGGTGCAGATCGCGTCCGAATCACACAAGCTGGAGTTCGGTGAAACGCACGTCTTCGTCGGCCCCAGCTACGTGGTGACCGTCCGGCACGGCTCGATGCGCTCGATGGCCGGCCTCCGCGCACGCTGCGAGTGCACGCCCCACCTGCTGGCGCAGGGGCCGGGCTACGTGCTGTACGCGCTGATGGACTTCGTCGTCGATCAGTACCTGCCGGTCGTGCAGTACTACGAGGAGCAGGTGCAGGAAGTCGAAGAGGAGATCCTCGATGGAGTCGTCAGCACGGAATCGACGGCGCGCATCTACCGCCTGAAACGGGACCTGCTCGCGTTGCGCCGCGCGGTGACGCCGCTCGTCGAGGTCTGCAACCGGCTGATGCGCTTCGACATTCCGCAGATTCCCGCGGACACCCGGCTGTACTTCCGCGACGTGTACGACCACGTGGTACGGGTCAACGAAACGATCGACGCCCAGCGCGAGCTGCTGACGACGGCGCTCGAGGCAAAGCTGTCGCTGATGTCGGTCGCCCAGAGCGAGCACATGAAGCGGCTGGCGGCATGGGCCGCGATGATCGCGGTGCCGACGATGATCGCCGGCATCTACGGCATGAACTTTCAAAACATGCCGGAGCTCGGCTGGCGATATGGCTACCTCGCCTCGCTGGTTGTGATGGCACTCGCCTGCACCGCGCTCTACGCCGGCTTCAAACGATCCGGCTGGCTGTAGCTCTCTCACGCGTGTCGGTGCGGGCCCGGCTTCGCATTTGTCGGTGCAAGTCCTCTCCCGCGGGTCGGTGCAAGCTCCCTTCCGCTCGTCGGTGCCAGAAATGAACAGCGCTCGTAGAGGCCGACCTTCAGGCCGGCCTCGAGGGGACACCATCCTGGCAGGCGGACCTGAAGGTCCGCCTCTACGAAATCAACTCTCACGCAGAAGATCAGGCGCGCACGCTGGCCAGCGCAGTCTTCATTCGCTCCGCCGTGAACGGCACGGTCCGCAGCCTGACGCCGGTCGCGTCGAAGACCGCGTTCGCCACGGCGGCGGCGACCGGCGCGGTCGCCGCTTCGCCCGCGCCGAGCAGCGGCTGCTCCGGCCGATCGATGAGGATCACGTCGATCGCCGGGACTTCCGGGAACGTCAGGATTGGATAGCTGGCCCAATCGACGCTCGTCACGCGCGACCGGTCGAAGGTGACTTCCTCGTGCAGCGTCCGGCTGAGCGTCTGCACGATGCACCCTTCGACCTGGTTGCGCAGCCCATCGGGGTTGACGATGAGGCCGCAGTCGTGGGCACAGGCGACCCGTCTCACCAGGATGCGCCCGGTCCCGGCATCGACGGCGACTTCCATCGCCATCGCCACGTAATTCTCGTTCTGCTTGTAGCGCATGTACGCGAAGCCGCGACCGACCAAAAGGCGGCCCTGCCTGGCCTGCGGATTCGGCGACGTGCGGGCCCGCCACCCGAACGCCGAGGCGGTCCGCGTGATCGCCTCGATCGCGCGCGGATCGGTGAGGCGCTTCAGCCGGAACTCCACGGGATCCACGCCAGCGGCCACGGCGAGCTCGTCGGTCAAGGCCTCCACGGCAAACACGTTGGCGATCTTGCCCGGCGCGCGGAGATTCGACAGCTGGAGCGGGGTGTCCTTGACCCAGTGCGCCACGACGCGGACGGTCTCGGCCTGGTACGGCGGATCGCCGTTCTGCGTGATCGCACCCGCGCCCTGGCCGTGATCCTGCGCGAGACCGGCGGCGTCTGCGGCCAGCAGTGCGCGCGCGCCTGGCGGCGAGGCCGGAACCCACATCTCGGTCTCCCACCCAACGATGCGTCCGTCAGCATCGAGACCGGCGCGCACGTCGAGCAGCTGCTGCGGGCCCTTGGGGTCCCAGCCATGCTCGTCCTGACGCGTCCACTGAACTCGAACCGGCTGGCCGACCGTCTTCGACAGCAGCAACGCGTCGGCCGCCACGTGATCGGAGCCGTTCGTCCCGTACGATCCGGCGCCCTCGAGGAAGACGACGCGCAGCTTGTCAGGTGCGAGCCCGAAGACCCTCGCGAGGTTGGTGCGCAGACCGTGAATGCCCTGGGACGCCGTCCAGACGGTCGCGCTCCCGTCGGCGCGCACCTCGGCGACGGCGCACGACGGGCCGAGCGACGCGTGGCCCTGGAACGGCCAGAAGTAGGTTGCCGACCGCGTGTGTGCGGCACCGCGCAATGCAGCCGTCGTGTCACCGCGATCCACGACCATCTGGTGGCGATCGATTGCCGCGGCGCGGGAATAGCGATCGAGTCCCTGGTGCCCGGGCAGCCCTTCCCAGTTGGTCCACGTCGCCTTCAGCGCGCCGGCCGCTCGCACAGCCGCCCATTCATCCCTCGCCACGACGGCAAGGAAGCTCTGGATTCGGACGACGCGGGCCCCGGGGATCGCCCGAATCGAGGACTCGTCCACCGAGACGAGCGTGGCCCCGATGGCGGGGGGACGAATGACCCGGCCGTGCAGCATCGCAGGCAGGGTAAAGTCCTGCACGTACGTCTGACGGCCAGTGCATTTGTCCGGCAGGTCCCGTCTCGGGAGCGGTTTGCCGATCGCGGTATGCCGGGCTGACGCCGTGAGCGGCGCCGTGCGATCGACCTTGAGCGCGAACCGCCGACCGCCGATGAGCGCACCGATGCCGACGCCGGCGCCACCGGCAAGAGGCCGCACCTGGCCGTCCACGATGGTGAGGTCGGCCGCTGCCCGTCCGAGCTGCTCGGCGCCGAGCGCGAGCAGCGCGCGCCGCGCGGTCGCTGCCGCGGCGCGGATCTCGACACCGCCACGGGTGAGTCCCGTGCTCCCACCGGTGCCGCCCTGATCCGGGCACACACTGGTGTCGCCCTCGATCACGGTGATGCTGGCGGCCGGGACGCCAAGCTCCTCAGCCGCCATCTGCGCCAGGGCGATCTGCAGGCCGGTCCCGACGTCGACCTTGCTGGTGTACAGCGTGACTGAACCGTCGGCGTGAATCGCGAGCAGACCGTCGACCTCGCCGGGATCGAGGGGCTTGCCGGTTTCGCCTGCCCTCACGGGCGTCTGAGCGGCCCCCTTTCGCGGGACCACGCTGAATGTAAAGCTCACGACAAGGGCGCCGCCGGCTTTCAGCAGGTCACGACGCGACATCGATGTCAGCGCGCTCATGACTACACCTGCGACGCGCGCATGACGGCGCGCAGGATGCGGGTGTGCGTCCCGCACCGACAGAGGTGGCCGGCGAGTCCCTGCTTGACCTGCTCGAGGGTCGGCTTCGGTGTGCGCGACAGCAGCGCCCTGGCCGCCATGATCACGCCGTTGGTGCAGTAGCCGCACTGTGCCGCCTGCTCGGCGATGAACGCCTGCTGCAGCGGATCGGGTTTCCCGGGCGTGCCGAGCCCTTCGAGGGTGGTGATGTCGCGGCCCGCGGCGCGGCTCACCGCCATGGTGCACGACCTGGTGGCCTCCCGGCCAACGAGCACCGTGCACGCACCGCATTGTCCGAGGCCGCAGCCGAACTTCGGACCATGCAGCGCCAGCGGCCCGCGGAGCGCGTAGAGGAGCGGTTGCTCTGGATCCCAGCTCTCGACGGACACCGGACGGCCATTGAGTCGAAAGGTGTATGTCGGCATGGAAACAGCCTCATTCAGGATTGCCGGGCCTTGAGGTCACGGGCAATGGTGTTCAGCAGCGCGCGTTCTTCTGCCGAGACTCGGTTGATGCCCAGGATCCCGCCGGATGCCGCCGCAATGTTCTCACAGTACTTCACCAGATCGTCGGCCGAGAGACTGTGATCACCAGCCGGGGCGTCGAGCATCGCCTGAATCAGACGCGAGGCGCGCGTGAAGACGTCCGGGGCGGGACGGGTCGACAACCACGCGGAGAGCTGACGGTCCGCCGCGCTTCCCTCCGCGATGCCGCGTGCGCGCGCGAGTTGCACAATCAGCTTCCGTTCGGCCTCGCTCACGCCGCCCTCGGCCCACGCCATCTGCACCAGCGGCACGAGCGGGAGCAGCACCACGGTGTCCGGCGTGAACCCCAGCGCCTGGAGCTCCTGCAGCATCTCTGGATCCTGCAGGCCCGTCTTCGTCGCCAACTCGCGCCGCGCCTCGTCCGCGGCAACGGCGCTGCGCATCTTCTCGATCAGCTCACGGTCGCGCTTGCGGAAGTAGTCTTCTTCCAGCCCACGGCCGCGATCGGAGAGGGGATTGTCTTGATCCATGGAAGCGATCCTATCATTCGTGATTCGTGATTCGTGATTCGCGGTCGAGTCACTCCATCAATCACGAATCACGAACCGGGGCCCCCGCCGCGCGCTCTTTGCGCGGTGGGGTGGAAGTCACGAATCACGATTGATGTGTCTTTGCCCATGCCTGGGCGGCGGCCACCCGTGCGGCTGTCGGGGGATGGGTGTGGAACAGCAGCTCCACGAGACGCGAGGGGCGCTCCTCGGACAGGTTCTGCGCGGCGAGGCGGCGCATCGCGGTGACGAAGGCGGCCACGTTGCGCGTCATGTCGAGGGCGTAGCGATCGGCACGGCGCTCGTGCGCGCGCGAGAACGCGTTGAAGAACGGCAGGAGCACCAGCGACACGGCGCCGGCGGTGAGCAGCAGCATCGGGAGCGCCGCCACGTCTCCCTTGCCTTGCAGCCCGAACGATCCCCCGAACCGCGTGAGCGTCATGTCCGCCAGATAAAAGCCGGCCAGGATGAGCCCGGCCTCGAGGGCAATCCCCGTCCAGATGTCCCGGTACACGTGGTGCGCGAGCTCGTGCGCGAGAATCACTTCGATCTCGTCATCGGAATGCCCGGCCAGCAGCGTGTCCGACAACAGGATGCGCCGGGTCCGGCCGATGCCGGTCAGCGCGGCGTTCGCCTTGCGCGTGCGGTCGCTCAGGCGCCACTCGAACACGCCGATCACCTGCGCCCCGGCGCGCTCGGCCAGCGCCACCAGCCGGTTCGACAGCGCCTCGCGCTCGAGCGGCTTGAAGTCGTAGAACAACGGCAGCAGGATCACGGGCGCGAGCTGGGCGAGGCCAATCAGGATCGCGGAAAAACACAGGGCGGCCGCCAGCCACCAGTAGCCAGGCGCCCCGCGCAGCAGCGAGAGCACGATGAGCGCCGCGATCACGCCGAACAGCAGCGTCAGGCCCGTGCCCTTCAGCTGATCGAGCCACCACTTCCCCGTCGGCTGCGTGGAAAGGCCATAGCGACGTTCGAGCGCCAGTTCCTGGTACAGGGAGAAAGGCAGCTGCACCAGCTCACCCAGCAGCACCAGGCAGGCGGTATAGAGGCCGACCGTGATCAGGAAGGAGCCGTCGGCGATTGAGGCCGCACGATCGCGGAGCACGGCCGATACGCCGCTCACGAGCAGGACAACGAGAAGCGCGATGCCGGCGGCCGTGCCCAGGACCGCGGCCCGCCGGCTGAGTCGATGGTATCGGGCCGCCTTGTCCTCGTTCGCCACACCAGAAGTCTAAGGCTTCCCGCTTCCACGAGCCACGGAGTCACGGAGACACGGAGTCAAACACCTGTTTTTGCTCCATGCCTCCGTGTCTCCGTGGCCCGTCGCACGCGAAGACGGCGCTAATCCCGCTGGTTCGCCGACCGGGCGCGGATGCGAACGCCGCCGTTGACGGTCGTCGCCGAGACCTTCGGGCCGCCGCCATTGACCGCGGCGCTGATGCGCTGGGTGGGTCCCGGGCCGGCGCTGGAAGCGACACCGAACTCGTCGTCGACGTCGATCCCTCCGTTCACAACGGATGCCTCGAGGGTTGCCTTGGTGCCGGGAGGCATGCTCAGCCTGATGCCGCCATTGGTCGCAGCCAGATTGACGTCTCCTTCGATCGAGACGAGGTCGACCCGGACGCCGCCATTGGTCGTTTGGGCGGTGAGAGATCCAGCGAGGTCCTCACCGGTGATGCCGCCATTGGTGGTGGTCGCCGTGATTCGTCCGTTCACGTCATTCAGACGGACACCGCCGTTCTCGCTCCTGAACGTCAACGTCAGGCCCCTGGGCACGCGAACCTGGTAATCGACGCGGGTCTGGGCACGACGGCCGAGGCCCGGCGGCGCCCAGCTGCTCTCGCCTCCGACCGTGGCGAGCTTGACGCTGTCCGGCGCGATCTCTTCGCGGATCTGCAGCTTCTGCAGCAACTCGCGTGCGGCCTCCTCCGTGTCCGCCCGCGCCTCGCGCTCGGCGCGCACTTCCACCTGCGGTCCGCTTCCGGCGCCCACGTCAATCGCGCCGTTCTCGCCGACGATTTCGAAGGTTCCGTTGGCCGGGAGCGTGTAGGACCGGGTCCAGACGTCTTCCGCCCGCCCTTCCGCCACGCGCATGCTCTGGATGCCGTGCTCGTCTACCCGGACATCGCACGCGGCCGTAAGACTGGCAACGAGGAGCAACCCGAGGGGGGAACGCTTCATGGACACGGCCTCCTGAGAAGTAGTTTACGGTTTCAAGACTCAGGAGGTTCAGAGGGAGCATTCGGGCCGGCTGCATTTGAGGGTACGTAGAGGCGGACCTTCAGGTCCGCCTTACGCGGGGGCTGAAGCCCCCGCGCTACGTAACCATAACTAACTGAATTTCGTAGCG
>DATDHP010000121.1:0-2637 GCA_036521515.1 Vicinamibacterales bacterium | reverse complement strand
TTCAGACGTGCATCCGAAGCGATGCCGGTGGCGCGCGACCCAGGCGTACACACGAGGACCGACCTTGCCGCTCGGCGGCAGGTAGAAGAGCGGCAGCAGAGGCCAGGTGAGCGGGCTGGCGCGAAGGATCCGCCGGAACGCAAAGAAGCCCCGATATACCGCACCGTCATCGGTGACCACGAACATCGCGCTGTCAAAATCGGCACCGGCCAGCACAGGGAACTCGGCGGCAATGACTGCGCGATGGGTGGCGTCATGGAGCTGCAACCGACGGCGCACGTCGAGCGCGACGCAGATGCGGAGCAGGCGCCGGCAGAAATCACACTGCCCGTCGTAAATCAGGTGCAGCATCGGAGGCACCCACTCGAGGCCACGCGCTGGCCAGGGGACTAACGTTTCGGGACCGGATCCTGATCCTGTCATCATGAACCGTTGCGCGCCAGCCGGGCGGCAAGACACACCGCCTCGACCATGCTCGAATGATCGGCGACGCCGCGTCCGGCAATATCGAAGGCGGTGCCGTGATCGACCGAGGTGCGGACGATCGGCAGCCCGAGCGTGACGTTGACCGCGCGGCCGAAGGCGAGCAGCTTGACCGGAATCAGGCCCTGGTCGTGGTACGACGCGATCACGGCATCGAAGGCGCCACGCGAGGCGCGCACGAACACCGTGTCCCCCGGGAACGGCCCGTCGATGTGAATGCCGCGCCCGCGCGCCGCCTGGACAGCCGGAGCGAGGACACGCTGTTCCTCCTCACCCAGCAGCCCCTCCTCGCCTGCGTGCGGATTGACGCCGGCAAGCGCGAGGCGCGGCTCCGGTATGCCGAACCGCGGCAGCTCACGGGCGGTCAGGTCGATGACGCCGTCGAGGAGATCGCGGGTGAGCACGCGCGGCACGTCCGCCAGCGGCACGTGAACGGTGGCGAGCACGACCTTCAGCGGCTCCGACCAGAACATCATGGCGACGCGCCCGCTGCCGGTCAGGTGCCCGAGCAGGTCCGTGTGGCCCTTCCACGGCAGTCCGGCCCGGGCGAAGGCCAGCTTGTTGACCGGCGCGGTCGCGACGCCGGCGACCTGGTCGGCCAGCGCATCCCGCACGGCGAGGCAGATCGCCTCGTAGGCGGCCCGCCCCGCATCCGCGGACAGCACGCCGGGCTCGAACCTCGCGCCTGACGGCGGCCCGTAGATGACTGGCTGACACACCTCGCGCACACGGGCATCGGCGGCGGCCTTCTGCGCAATCTCCGGCCCGATACCGGCGGGATCGCCGACCGTTATGGCGATGCGGGGCTTCATGCGGCTCGACTCACAGGACCAGACATCTCCTAAGGCGTGAATCGTGACACATGAAGCAAGTTTCTGATGGTTCTAGTAGCGAAGATCCGCCGATCCACTTGTCGGTTTGAGGCCTCCACCGTCGCAGGCGACGACCACGTGCGAACGAAACACGAAGAGCCTGTGGCAGTTTCGTCTCAGGCGGAGCTTCGCTACTTTCCTTCCGGCTGAAGCCGGAAGCCACACGGAAATGTCGTTACAGCTGGAGCACCAGCCAGTCGGCCACCACTTTCGGGCTGGCGTTGCGCTCGAGCGCGGCCAGGGCCTGGTCCACCGCCGTGAATGCCCGCATGCTCCGTTCGCTGGTGAACGTCGTCGAGAGCTGGCGAAGAACGGCTTGCAGGTCGGCGTTGGCGAGCAGCCGCGCATCGCCACCGGAGGCAAGAATGCCCAGGTCGCGGAGCAGCGAGGACAGCGCGCGGAGGCAGGACGCAAGCTGATCGCGCTCGCTTGCGGGGCTCCCCTTTTTCCCCGCCAGGTCCCTCGCGACGCCGATGCGCCGCCCGGGATCGGTGGTCCGCACGGTCTGCTCGAGCAGCCGCCGGGCCGTCTCGCGCGCGTCAATCAGCTCCACCGACTGCAGCGCGAGCGCCCGGCCGATACTTCCTTCCGCCTCCATGGCCGCGGCGCGGGCGTCGGCGTCCGAGTACCTGTGATACTTGATCAGCACTTCCTCCACTTCGGACGGCGTCAGCGGTCCGAACCGCAGGCGAGGACACCGGGACAGCACGGTGGGCAGGAGCGCATCCGGCATCGACGACACCAGGACGAAGACGGATGCGGAAGGCGGCTCCTCGAGCGTCTTCAACAACGCGTTCTGCGCGGCTCCCACCATCGCGTCCGCAGCGTCTATGATCACGACGCGGCGTCGCGCCTCGAACGGCCGATAGCCAGCGGTCGCGATGACCTCGCGCACCTCTTCGGTCCTGATCGTGCCCGTGTCCCCAGGCGCCAGGATGAGGATGTCGGGATGGACGCCGCGCGCGATGCGGCGGCACGACGCGCATTCGCTGCAGGCGTCGAGGTCCAGATCGAACGCCCCCGCGCTACGGGCCGCGACAGGTTTCAGGCAATTGAGGGCCTGGGCAAGGGCCACGGCGGTCCTGCGCTTGCCCACGCCTTGCGGCCCCGCAAGGAGGAGCGCCGGAGGAAGCGTGTGGCGTGCGACGGCGCGCGAGAGCAGCGAGACGAGCCGGCGATGGCCGAGGATGTCGCTGAACGGCACGGAACAGCATACCAGTCGTTCACGCTTCTGGGTTCTCCCTTCTCGGTTCGTGTTCAGGTTCGGGGTTCGGTTCAGCGT
>DATDHP010000120.1:0-2186 GCA_036521515.1 Vicinamibacterales bacterium | reverse complement strand
CCTGCTGCTGTAAGTACTTCGCGCTGTCGGGGCCACGCAGGAACGCCTCGAGCGTCGTCCGCAGTCGGGTGCGCTGGCGGCGCAGGCGTTCGCGGATGCTGGCGAGCGCCGCACTTGCGTTGTCTGCGACGGCGCCGCCCGGATCGATTTTCCGTCGGACGTCGGCGACCTCGCCGCGGAAGGAGGCGACTGTCTCCACGAGCGCGCGCAGGATGGGAAACGGCGCCTGCAGCCTGGTCACCGCGTTGCGGGACTGTTCGATCGATTCGAGATAGTCCGACAGGCCGAGCAGGCGAAGCGGTTCGAGTGCCCTTCCCTCCAGACCGAGCGCGTCCAGTATTTCGTCAAGCTCGGCCGGTGCGCGGAGCGGGAATCCGGGCTGCTCTTCAAGAAACCGCGTCCCTTCTGTCGTCGCCTGCTGGGCCGCGATGACCTCTGCCGCGTCGCTGAACGGATGCAGCTCAGCCAGTCGGCCGCGGCCCGTTGGCGTGACGGTCAGATCAGCCACCACGGCCACGATCCGATTGAATTCGAGAGCCCTCATCGCGCCGGCGTGCATGGAGGAAACTCGCTACAGATGATTAATGCGGCTCGCCAGGCAGCCGGCGCCGAAACCGTTATCGATGTTCACGACCGCCACGCCATTCGCGCAACTATTGAGCATGCTGAGCAGCGCGGCAATTCCGCCGAAGCTTGCGCCGTAGCCGACGCTCGTTGGGACGGCAATGACCGGCACCTTCACCAGCCCGGCGACGACGCTGGGCAGCGCGCCTTCCATACCGGCAACCACGACGAGCACGCGGGCAGTCTGGATGCGCTCCTGTTCCGCGAGCAGGCGATGAATGCCGGCAACTCCGACGTCGTACAGGCGATCGATCGCATTGCCCATAAGCTCGACGGTGACGGCGGCTTCTTCGGCCACGGCAAGGTCCGACGTTCCTGCACACGCGATCAGCACGGTGCCGCGGCCGCGCGGGATTTCTCCCTGTGCCAGCGTAATCGCGCGTGCGTCGGGGTGATAGGCCGCATCGGGCACAACTCCGCGCACGGCGTCGTACGCGTCCGGCTGAGCCCGCGTCACCAGCAGCGTCTGCCCACTTCCGACGATGCGCTCGGCGACGGCGGCGATCTGGGCAGGAGTTTTGCCTATGCCGAGGATGACCTCGGGGAATCCCTGGCGGAGCGCGCGATGCGTATCGACCCGCGCAAAGCCCAGGTCCTCGAACGGTGCCATGCGAAGCGCGCCGAGGATGCGCGTGGACGCGGCGGTCGGCTCGATCGCACCAGACCGTACGAGATCGAGCAACTGCTCGAGCTCCAGGATGGTCATTCGAGGCCGGCTTTCATTGGTCTTCGTAACCACGCGGCAGTATAATCATTGACGGTGCCTGTTGCGGGTCTTACGCTAGATACAGCCGACCTGTCGGACGTCGTTGGGCGCTCCTGCTCCATAGCGATTACGCTGACAGAGCCGACACATCGTTCGTTGTCCGGGCGCTCCTCCTCCAAATCGATGCGCGCATGACCCCCGCCGAAACGCTGACACTCGCGACGTACTTTTTCGTCCTCGTGATTCTCGCCGTTTACGGGTGGCACCGGTATTACTTGGTCTACCTGTACATGAAGAACAAGGATCGGCAGCCGGTTCCGCTCGGAAGGCTCGAGAAACTGCCGGCCGTCACGGTTCAGCTTCCGATCTACAACGAGATGTACGTGGCGGACCGTCTCATCGACGCCGTCTGCCGGATCGATTACCCGCGCGAGCTGCTCGAGATCCAGGTCCTTGACGACTCAACGGATGAAACGACGGGCGTTGCAGAGCGAGCCGTGTGCCGCAACGCCGCGCAGGGGATCGACATCACGTACATCCACCGTACGGATCGCACCGGCTACAAGGCGGGCGCGCTCGAAGCGGGCCTGAAGGTCGCGAAGGGCGAGTACATCGCGATCTTCGATGCTGACTTCGTCCCGACGCCCGATTTTCTCCGGCGCACCGTTCCGTTCTTCTCCGATCCACAGGTTGGCCTCGTGCAGGCGCGGTGGGGGCACATCAACCAGGAATACTCGCTGCTCACGAAGATCCAGTCGATCCTCCTCGACGGTCATTTCGTGCTCGAGCACGGCGGCCGGAACCGCGCAGGACTGTTCTTCAACTTCAACGGAACGGCGGGCATCTGGCGGCGCTC
>DATDHP010000119.1:0-2123 GCA_036521515.1 Vicinamibacterales bacterium | reverse complement strand
CCTGCTGGAGCGCCGTGTGCAGCCTCGTCGCGTGCGCATACGGCACCGTTGGATCCGCGTCGCCGTGGATCGTCAGGATCGGCGGCAGGTCCTTACGCATATAGGTGAGGGGTGACACGCGCCTCGCAACCTCGGCGCGGTCGGGGCGGCTGCCGAGCCACTCCACGGCATACGTCCGGGTATTGGCGCCGTCGATGAGGTCCGCCACATCCGTGATGCCGTACCAGTTGACGACGGCCGCCACCCTCAGCGGCTCCGTCCCCGGGCACTGCCGATCCAGCGCCGCGGACGCGGGCGTCATGGCGGTCGTGAGCGCGAGATGGCCGCCAGCGGAATAACCGGTCGTGACGATGCGGTTCACGTCGAAGCTGTATTCCTTCGCATTGCGGATCACCCAGCGCAGCGCGCAGAGGCAGTCCTCCACGGCCGCCGGCGCCGGCGACACGCGACCGAGCCGGTACGAGACGTTCACGACAGCGAACCCCATCTCGAGAAACGGAAGCGCCCGCAGCAGAACGCCTTCGCGGCTTCCACCCACCCAGCCTCCGCCGTGGAACTGGAGCACGGTCGGATGCGGTCCCGCCGAACGCGGGGCGTAGACGTCGAGCTTCGCCTCCCAGTTGCTCGCGGTGAGATACGTGACGTTGCTGACGACGCGGATGTCGTTGGCCAACCATGCCGTCCAGTCACCAAGCGTGGTCTGGGCCTGTGCCGGCGTGGCGGCCAACGCCACAACGAGCAGTGACAACACAACAGAGCGGCGTGTCATGGCGAGCTCCTGTCGATGGGTTGCCGCGAGTACGAATCCAACCGCGGGGGCTTCAGCCCCCGCGGTGACTGCGACGCCTACGGTCTGCACATCATTCTGTCTTCGACCAGCATCGGGAACGGCGTGTTGGTGATGCCCGCCACCGCGATGTTGTCGATCTCCCAACCGAAGTCCCCCACCCCCCCGTCCGTGCCTATACGGAAGCGGACGAGGACCGTGCGGCCGGCGAATCCAGCCCCGAGGTTGAGGGTCACCGGGTCGCGGGCCGGCCACCCGTCATTTTGGGCCACGAAAGCGGGGCGGCCGCCCAGCGGGTTGCCCGAGTCGTCGAACAGCGTGCCGCCGTATCCAGGGTCGACGTGGGCACTGATATCCTCCCACGTGGCCCCGTTGTTCAGGCTGATCTCGATCACGCCGCCATCGAAGAAGATGTCGTCGGTCGCATCGAATTCAAAGCTGTAGCGGTGCTCGAACGTGATGACCAGCGGATCGGTCGCGCCCACGAGGAGGGCAGGCGACTGCAGCGCGGTGTCCGTGGCCCTGCCGGAATCGATGCCGAGCCACGCGCGGTCGGCTGGCGTCGCCTCCACCCGCGACCAGATCGCGTTCGCATCGGTCCCGGCGAGGCCCCACGGCGTGATCTTCGTCTCCACCGCGTCGATCCTCGACGCGTTGGCGACATCGTCAGCGTTGATCCTCTCCGTGAAGGACCGGGACACGACCGGCTCGCAGGCTTCTCCATTGGACACGTTGACCTGGAGCTCGAGCGAGCCCAGGCCGGAGGTCGTGCGGTCGAGCGCGATCCGGATGAACACCCGGGTGCTCCCGAGCGGTTCGATCCGGCGAATGCGAGCCGAAAGACCGCGCGGGAAGAAGATGCCTGACGTCGTCGAGCTGACCGTGACGACCGTATCCAGCATGGGCGTGGCGCCGCCATTCATCACCGTGATGGCCACCCACCCCTGCTCGCCGGCGTCGAGGTAATCGTCGCCGTCACACGACCGCCGATCCTCCTCGAGGCTGATTGCGCCGATTTCGATGCGGGGGCGGACCTCGTAGCTCTCGGTGACGCCAAGGAAATCGGTCGACGTCCGCGGCGGGGCAATGGCGCAGCTTCCGGCTCCCCGTCTGGCGAACGCATTGGCGAGCACCCCCAGGTCAACGCGCCTGTTCCGGCCGGCCGCGGCTGCGGCGAGGATCGCGTCCCGCTGCTCCGTGTAGGTGGCGTCGCGCGGCGTCATCTGCAGGCCGGCGACCACGTAGCTGGACATGCGGCGGCGAACTCTTTCGAAACCGCTCGGGAACGGGTTCGACTTCTGGAGCGCGACATAGCCTTCCCAGAGCATCGATGCCC
>DATDHP010000118.1:0-16636 GCA_036521515.1 Vicinamibacterales bacterium | reverse complement strand
CATCTCGGCGGCGACGACCTCGACCGCGTGTTGATGGACGAAGTGATTGCAGAGATCACCGCGGGGGCTGAAGCCCCCGCGCTACGTACATCAGGTTCGTCCGGTCCTACGCCACATCTGTCCGGTAGCGCGGGGGCTTTAGCCCCCGCGACGATTCAGGCCATTCGCAAGGCGGTCATCCAGGCGAAGTGGGATCTCTCCGAGCACGACGAGGCCGAGATCCGCGTCGAGGCGATGACCGGTCTCCCGGCCGGATACCGCCGCCGGATCACGCGTGCCGACTTCGAACGCCTCGTTCATCCACTCATCGACCGGACGCTGGAGCCCTGCCGGCAGGCGCTGGCCGATGCGGGGCTCGAGCCGAAGGACATCGACGAGGCCGTGCTCGTGGGCGGCTCGACCCGCATCCCGCTCGTGCGCCGCGTCGTTCACGAGCTGTTTGCCCGCGAGCCGCACAGCGAGCTGAACCCCGACGAGGTGGTCGCGCTCGGCGCGGCGGTGCAGGCCGACATCCTGATCAGCGGCCGGCGCGAGATGCTGCTGCTCGACGTGACCCCGCTGTCGCTCGGCATCGAGACAATGGGCGGCGCGACGTCGAAGATCGTCCTGCGCAATTCGACGATTCCGGCGAGCGGCCGCGAGATGTTCACCACCGCCGTCGACAACCAGACGGCGGTGGACATTCACGTGCTGCAGGGCGAGCGTGAGCTCGCCGCCGATTGCCGGTCGCTCGCGCGGTTCAAGCTGCGCGCGATCCCGCCGATGGCGGCGGGTCTGCCCCGCGTCGAGGTGCGGTTCCAGATCGACGCCGACGGCATCCTGAGCGTCGGCGCGCGCGAGCTGCGCACGGGCGCCGAGCAGAGCATCGAGGTCAAGCCGTCCTACGGCCTCACCGACGAGGAGGTCGAGCGGATGCTCGTCGAGTCGTTCGAGCACGCCGAGGCCGATTTCGAGGCGCGGCTGCTCATCGAGGCGCGCAACGAGGCCGAGAGCGTCGCGACCGCGACCGAGAAGTCGCTGCGTCGTCCGGACTTCGATCGAATCGCGGCCGAGTCGCTGCAGCCCGGCGAGCGCCAGCGCATCGAGGTGGCGCTGGCGAATCTGAAGCAGGCCATCGGCGGCGGCGATCGAGCGGCCGTCCAGAACAAGACGCATGCTCTGAACGAGGCCACGCGGCACCTCGCCGAGGTCGTCATGAATCGTAGCGTCCGCGAAGCACTAGCGGGCAGGAATGTCGATGACGTGTGATGCCTAAAGTAACCTTCATCCTGCGGGACGGCACGCAGAAGACCGTGGAGTTCGAGCACGGAAAGCTGGAGTACCAGCATCATGGACTGCCCGAGTCGTTTCTCGACCTCGCCATGAATGCCGACATCCCGCTCGAGCACGCCTGCGGCGGCAGCTGCGCGTGCACGACCTGCCATCTCATCATCAAAGAGGGCATGCAGAACCTCAGTGAAATGGAGGACAACGAGGCCGACCGGCTCGACACGGCGTGGGATCTCACGACCTCGTCGCGGTTGGGGTGTCAGGCCATCATCAAGGGCGATGTGGTGGCTCAGTTCCCGATGTATACACGGAATTACGTGCAGGAAGGCGGCGGGATCCAGCTCGGCGCGCCGGAAAAGGCTGCCGAGAACAAGGAGGCGGAGGTGCGCTCGTGAAATGGTTGGACTCCGAGGACATCGCGGTGGCGCTCTCCGAGAAGTTCCCGGGGATCGACCCCCTCACGGTGCGGTTTACCGACCTCCGCGCCAAAGTGATGGAGCTGGACGGTTTCGACGACGACCCCAAGACGTCGAACGAGCCAAAGCTCGAGGCCATCCAGATGGCCTGGTACGAGGAATGGAAAGAGAACCAGGAGTAAGGCACGAGCGTCTGAACGAGTGGCCGATCGCGCGGCCGGCGACGGGCGGGGTATCCTCATGCATGTGAGGTGGGCGGGGATCGGAGCAGTCCTGCTGCTGGGCCTGGCTGACTCAGCATCGGCCCAGCAGGGGCCCGACCGGGCTCAGGCCGCGTCCATACAGGTCGACGTCAGCCGGTTGCCGCTGAACCTCGAACGCATCCAGCGTGAGCTGCGGCAGTCCACATTGACAGAAGAACGCGACAGCCTCAAACTGCGGTACCAGATCGAAGTTTTCGGCCGTGCACCGGAGATCAGGTTCTTCACACCCGAGGACAATCTCACCACCGGCCCCGTACCTTACGGCGCCCCGACGCACCAGGAAATGATCCAGCACGTCACGCCACAGGAATACCGGTCACCAGTGATGGATTTCAGCTCGCTTTTCAGGTGGCTGGCGCAAAAGGCCAAGCAGTAACCCGTCGTTCACGCTTCTCTGTTCTCGCTTCTCCGTTCGTGTTCAAGTTTCGTCGTTCAGTTCGCGGTTCGGGAACAGCGAACGAACCGAGAACCGAGAACCGAACCCCGAACCTGAACACGAACCGAGAAGTGAGAACCCGGAAGCGTGAACGACAAGGTTCAGTTCAGGTGCGCGACTTGGGCGACAGATCTGCCGGAACGTAGTGAACATAGGCGTTCAGCAGCGTCACGGCCTCGTCTTTCTCGTCCATTTCCAGCGCCAGCAAATCCCGCAGCGAGAGCACGCCGGCCAGCCGTCCGTTATCGAGTACCAGCAAGTGGCGTACGCGCGCCTGCTGCATGCGCCGCATGCAGACGTCGTGCGTATCCCTCACGTCGGCGACGACCAGGCTCGTGCTCATCACGGCGCTGACAGGCGTCTCCGCGGGGTTCACGCCGGCCGCCACGACGCGCGCCATCACGTCGCGCTCGGTGAAGATACCCGCAACACGCTCACCATCCACGACCGGGACCGCGCCTATCTGCTTGTCGCTCATGACGCGCGCTGCGTGCGTCACCGACGCTGCGATGTCCACGACGACGACGTCCCTGCCGGCAACGAGAGGTCCGATGGGTTTCATGGACGACCTCCTCTGAACCCTGCCCGCCCGATCCCCGGTCCCCTATCCCCGATCCCCGATCGGGGCCGCCATTCTACGCCTCCCGGGCCTCCGTTGTACACTCCCACCGTTTGCTGAACCAACCCCAACGCCCAAAGCCCAAGGCTCAATGACAAACGTGAGCTTTGTAATTGGTCATTGAGCGTTTCGCATTGAGCAGTGTTGGTCGTGCGTATCCTCGTCGTCACCGCCACCGAGCCGGAGATTGCCCCGTTCGTCGCGACGCTGCGCGAGGCGCCTCGCCACGACGTGGACGTCCTGACGACCGGCGTGGGCATGGTCGCCACGGCGGCCTGGTGTTCACGCGCCCTCGCGCGAACGAGGTACGACCTCGCGCTGAACTTCGGCATCTGTGGCGCCTTCGACCCGGCGCTCCCTCCCGGAACCGTCGTTCACGTCCTGGCCGATCGCATTGCGGAGCTTGGCGCCGAGGACGGAGAGAGGTTTCTCACGCTCCAGGATCTGAAACTGGGCGGTGTCGACGAGGTCGTGAATCCCGCGCCACCGGTCAACCCGGCGCTGGCTGGGCTTCCGTCGGTCAGGGGGATTACCGTCAATACCGTCCACGGAAACGAGCGTTCGATCAAATACGTCGTCGAGCGATGCCGGCCGCAGGTGGAAAGCATGGAAGGCGCGGCATTCATGTACGCCTGCCTGATCAACGAGGTCGCGTTTGCGCAGGTACGCGCGGTGTCGAATGTCGTGGAGCGCCGGAACCGCGACGGCTGGCGCGTGGCGGACGCCATTCGAAACCTCGCTGCGGCTGCGGTCGACATTCTCGAAACCCTATGAAGCTCTCGCTGGGTTTCTCGCCCTGTCCGAACGACTGCTTCATGTTCGACGCGATCGTCCATGCCCGGATCGATCTCGAGGGGCTCGAGTTCGACGTGCGGATGGCGGACGTGGAGGCGCTCAATAAGGACGCCTTCGCCGGATCGGCCGATGTCACGAAGCTGAGTTTCCACGCGTACGCGCACTGCACCGGCAACTACGTGCTTCTCGATGCCGGCAGCGCGCTGGGGCGGAACTGTGGGCCGCTGCTCATCTCCAGGCGCGCGATCTCGACCAGCGAAGTAGCCGCGGGACGGTTGCGGATTGCGATTCCCGGGAAATACACCACCGCGAATTTCCTCATGGGGCTCGCGTTTCCGGCCGCTCAGGACAAGACGGAGCTGCTGTTTTCGGCAATCGAGTCGGCGGTCGCGTCCGAGCGTTTTGACGCGGGGCTGATCATCCACGAGAACCGGTTCACTTACGAACAGAAGGGACTCAGGAAGATCATCGATCTGGGCGAGTTCTGGGAGCGTGAGACCGGGACGCCCATTCCGCTCGGCGGCATCGTAATCCGGCGTTCACTGCCCGATGACGTGAAGACGACCGTGAATCGCCTGGTGCGCCGCAGCGTCGAGTACGCGTTCGCCAATCCGCAGGCGAGCCTGCCGTTCGTGCGGCAGCACGCGCAGGAAATGAGCGAAGGGGTCATGTACCGTCACATCGACCTCTATGTGAACGAGTACTCGGTCGATCTGGGACCGGAGGGCCGGAAGGCTGTCGAGGTCCTGTTCGAACGCGGCTGCGCGGCTGGCACCGTGCCCCCTATCGGGGACGGCCTGTTCTTGTAAGCGATGACTGCGGGCACGGTGCGCGGCGTCCCGCTGGTTCTCGCGCTCGTGATCGTCGCCTACCTGCCGTTTCTCGGCGGCGGGTTCCTCACAGATGATTTCGCCCACCTCGCCCGCATCGACCAGGCCGGATCCGCTCGCGCGCTGCTGGCCGTTCCCGACGCCTTCGGGTTCTACCGCCCTCTGACTCAGGCGACGCTTGCAATCGATCTGGAAATCCATGGCCGGGCAGCCGCCGCGTTTCGCATCATCAGCCTTGGTCTCCACGCTGCCGTCCTCGCGCTGGCGTTCGTTGTTGCGCGGCTCGTGCTCGTATCCCCGCTCGCCGCCGCCGCGGCGACGCTCGCCTTCGCGCTCACACCCAAGGCACACCCGATTGCCGTGTTGTGGATTTCGGCGCGCGGCGAGCTGCTGATGGCGGTGGGCTCCCTCGCGGCCATTGCCGCGTGGATCCGCTGGAGCCGTGGCGGAAGACACTGGTGGATCGCTGCCGCCATCGCGTGCTACGTGGGAGCCGTGCTGAGCAAGGAAACGGCGCTGCTTCTGCCGGTCCTTCTGCTGCTCACGCCCTCGCCCTCGATTCCGATCCGGAACCGTCTGACCGCCGCGGCGGTGATGGCGGCGCTGGCCGGTGTCCTGCTGTGGTGGCGCTACGAGGTGGGTGCGCTCATGCCGTTCTCGTCCGACCCCCACTACAACATGGAGGTCCCGCTGGCTCGATTCGTTCGGAACGCACAAAACTACGTGGGCCGGATGCTCCCTGCGCCTCTGGCCATCGTGGCCGCAGCTGTGGCAGGGTGGGTGGCGGCGGGACGCCCCGCCCGTGTGTCCTCCCCGGAACCGTGGCTCGCGTCTGCTGTCTTCGCCGTCGCCTGGGTGGTGATCTTCACGCTCCCCATCCTCGGCATCCCCGCGAGGAACGAACTCTATCTGTACCTTCCGAGCTTTGGAGGATGCATGGTCGCGGCCATTGTCCTCCGCCGCCTCTTCGGCGACCGGCCGCTCCCGCGCGCGGCCGAGGTGTCGCTACTGGTCTGTGTCCTGTTACTGGCGGGCTACCAGGTCTCCCGCATCCGCGCATTTCACGAGAACCACGTGTTCTCCGAGCGGCTCGTCGAAGCCCTGGCAGCCGCGCCTGCGCTTCGGGACGGTAATGGAAGCATCGTCCTTTTGGCCGCGGACCCGGTCTCGGGCGCCTTCCTGCGGGATGCCGTTGGCGGATACCTCGATCTCGTCATCGCGCACGCGCGTGGCAAGGGGCGGATCCCGCAGGCGAGTGGCAGCGTGCTCCGGCTCCGCTGTGCTTACCGTGACGGCCGCGTCCTCCTGCAGCCGCTCTGATCGGGTGCGCGGCCTTGCTTTCCCGGTGCGCGCGAGCTAGTGTCAGCACACCGAATTCCAGCGAACCTGGAGGATTCCGAATGAAGCGCTTTATGACAGCCGTGATGGCCGCCGTGATGTGCGCGGGTTTCGTGCCGGCTGCCCAGGAGGCGCCCACGCCGTTCAAGCTCGGTACCTTCGAACGACAGGGCCGGCCCTTTGTCGGGATCGTCCTGCGTGAGTCGGTGATCATCGATTTGTCCGGGGCGCATGCGGCCCTGCGCGAGCCGGCGTCGACGCTCGCGGCGCCCACGGACATGAAGGATCTCATCGCTCGCTACGACCAGGGCATTCGCGCGCGGATCCTGGACATCGTGCGCACCGTCGCGACGGCCCCCGGCGACCGGCCGGCGTACGTGTACGACGTCTCGGCTCTGAAAGTCCTGCCGCCCATCATGTATCCACGGACGCTGCTGAACGTGGCGGTGAACTACCGTGAGCACGACATCGAGATGAACACGCCGCGCGAAGGCGGCGGAACCGCCCTCGGCGGCGTCCCGCAGCCCGTGACTGGTGGCGCGGCGCCCCAGGGCACTCGCAGCGCCCCGGGCATCTGGGAGCGCGCCGCGGACGACACGCGCTGGAATCCGTACATGTTCCTGAAGGCGCCGGCGGCGATCGTCGCCGACGGCGAGGCCGTGCGGATTCCGCCCAACCGTACGCAGATCGACTGGGAATGCGAGCTGGGGGTGGTCATTGGACGGTCCGCCGATCACGTGCCGATCGCACGCGCGGCAGACTTCATTTTCGGCTATACGCTCCAGAACGATGTGTCCGACCGCGGCGGCCGCGGCGATCAGCGGTTTGGCTCGGACTGGCTGCTGATGAAGTCGCACGCGACCTTTGCGCCGCTGGGGCCGTACATCACGCCGAGAGAGTTCATCCGCGACGTCAAGAACATGAACGTCAAGTTCACGTTGAACGGCCAGGTGATGCAGGATGCCAACACCAGGCTGATGATTCACGACGTCTTCGAGCAGGTGGCCTATGGGTCGAACATCCTGCCGCTGGTGCCGGGCGACGTCATCGCGACGGGGAGCCCCGCTGGGGTCGGCTCGGCGCGCAACCCGCCGATCTTCCTGAAGAACGGCGATCGCATGTCGTGTACGTACGAAGGCGTCGGCACGCTCAACAATCCGGTGGTGGGGCCGGCGCCCTCGGCAACAAAGTAAACGACGGGCATGGTCAACGGCGTCAACGCGGGAGTTCGTAGAGGCCGACCTTCAGGTCGGCCCGGGGCCGGCTGAAGCCGGCCCCCACGACTGTTGAACGATTCGTGGACGCCGACCCAAAGGTCGGCCTCTGCGAGAGTCTCTGGGAGTTGCCATGAAAAGAAGCATCGTGGCCCTGCTCCTTCTCGGCGTGGTTGCGCTCAGCGGCCAGGAGGTCCCAGCAACGTCGCTGCGCGGGGCGATCGACATTCACGTGCACAGCTACCCCGACAGCCGTCCGCGCGCGCTCGATGCCATGGACGCCGCGCGGATGGCGCGGGACAGGGGCATGCGCGCCATCGTCCTGAAGAACCACTACGAGTGGACGTCAGGTCTTGCCTATATCGTCCGCAAGGAAGTGCCCGGCATCGAGGTGTTCGGCGGCGTGGACCTGAACCGGCCGGTTGGCGGCATCAACCCGGCGGCGGTGGAGTACATGGCGCAGACGTCCGGCGGCTGGGGACGGATCGTATGGATGCCGACGTTCGACGCGGAGAACGCGGTCCGTTTCGCGAAGGAGAACCGTCCGTTCGTGAGCGTGTCGCGCGGCGGTGAACTGTTGCCGCAGGTGCGAGAGGTCATCGCCCTCATCGCCAAGCACGGTCTCATCCTGGCGACCGGCCACTCGGCTGCCGAGGAAGGCCTGATGCTCCTGAGAGAGGGCAGGCGTCAGGGCGTTCAGAAAATGGTCGTGACGCATGCGATCAACCCGCCGATCCAGATGACCGTGAGCCAGATGCAGGAAGCCGCAAAGCTGGGCGCGTTCATCGAGTTCGTCGGCGGCTCGCTCGCGACCCCTGAGGCGCGCGAGCGGATGGACCGGTTTGCGGACGCGATCAAGAAGGTCGGTGCCGAGTACTGCATCCTGTCATCGGACCTGGGACAGCCGGGGAATGCGCTCCCGGCCGACGGGTTCGCCGCGTTCCTGGCGGCGATGCGCGCGAGAGGATTGACGGAGCAGCAGGTGGACCGGATGTCGAAGCAAAACCCCGCCCAGCTGCTGGGACTGCCGTAGCGTTCGTGGTTCGTGATTCGTGATTCACGATTTGATTTCTGATTGTTGATTCTTGAATCAATGATTCACAATTCAACAATCACAAATTGAATCACGAATCACGATTCACGAATCACGATTGCCCCGCTGCCCATCTGATGGCCCCGCGAAGCTGACGCTGGAAACGCGCATCGAGCCACGTGCTCGAGAAGTGGCCGAGCGCGTTGTAGTAGACGCGTCCGCGCCCGTGCGAGCGTGCCCACGCCAGCGGATAGTCGCCGCTTGCCGCGACCGACGACGCCTCGAGGCGGAGGAGTACCTGTACCCGCGGTCGGGGGTTCTCCCTGAACGTGTAGAACTCCTCCATGATGGAGAACCGATCGCCCACGCCGGCCGACGCGGGGTGCGACGTGTCCTCGACGACCACCGTCGCTTCCTGCGTCCAGGGATGCTCCCGGAAGTACGCGCCGATCATTTCTCCGTACTCGGGCCAGCCATAGAGCGTGTCCGTCGCGCTGTGCGCGCCGACGAAACCGCCGCCGCCCGTGACGAACGCGAGGATCGCCGAACGCTGGTCCGCGTTGAGCGGCAATTCACCGCTCGTCAGCGCGAAGAACAGGACGTCGTATCCCGCCAGCCCGGACGCCGTGAGCGTGGAGAGATCCTCACTGGCGGTCACGCGGAACTCGCCGCTGGTGCTGCCGAGCGTTCCCAGTGCGGAGCGCGCCGTCTCAATCGAGTCGTGTCGGAATCCGGCAGTCGCCGTGATCATCAGCACGCGCGCCAGCGATGAGGACGGAGGCGTGACCGGCGTGGGCGCGGGCGAGACGGCGCCGTCGTCTCCGCCGCACGCCGCGGCGACGATTGCGGCGGCTACGACGAGAGCCTTCATGAGCTGGCCTTCGCGAGGATCTCGTAAAGCTGCTGCACACCTACCGTCAGGGATGCAGGTCCCGGCTGAAGGATGTACGCCGACTTTATCTCGTAAATGTGACCGTCGCGCACGGCAGTGACATTCTCCCATCCCGGGCGCCTCACGATCACGTCCTTGCGTACCTGTTTGCCGCACCAGGACGCCACGATCACGTCGGGGTTGCGCCGAACGACCTCGGCTGGATCGACGATCCGCTCTCTGCCCAGCTTGGCCTGGCGCAGCTCAGGAAAGATTGGCTCACCGCCGGCGATTTCAACCAGCTCCTCGACCCACCGGATTCCTGAGATCAACGGATCGTTCCACTCCTCGAAGAACACCCGCGGGCGCCGCGGAAGCCGCCTGGCCGCCGCACGAATCTCGTCAAGGGTTCGCTTCAGGCCTGTTGCCAGGGCGTTGGCGCGACCGGCGACGCCGACGAGCGCGCCAAGCATGCGGATCATCTGCAGGATCTCGGCGACGCTGCGCTGGTTGAACACCATCACCGGGTAGCCGCGTTTGACCAGCTCCGCGCCGATATCGGCCTGCAGGTCCGAGAATCCGAGCACGAGGTCCGGTTGAAGCGCCTCGATCTTGTCGAAGCGCGCCCTGATGAAGGCGGAGACGCGCGGCTTCCTGCGCGCTTCGGCCGGCCGCACCGTGTAGCCGGAGATCCCGACAACGCGGTGTCCTTCGCCGAGCAGATAGAGCGTCTCGGTCGTCTCCTCGGTCAGGCAGACAATGCGGGAGGGATAGCGGGTCAGGCGACGAGATCGCTCCATACGAAGGGCTCGCGGGTCACCGTCTCACCCGGCTCGAGTGAGAGTGGATGACGGAACATCGGTCCGGCGTAGACGCAGGTGTGGAACTCGCCGTTCTCTCCGCACGGATCGATATCCGGCGGGAGATCGCGGAGCAGCTGGCGATCGAACTCGCGGCCGGCGAAGCCGGGATCGAGCTTTCGCGTGTCGACGCACGAGAGGCGCGCGCGCAGCCCGCCATCGATCATCTGCTCTGCGAGTACGCGCGTGGGAATGCCCCAGACAGGGAAGAGCGGCTGCAGTCCCGTGCCGGCCAGGCGCTCTTCGCGATACCGGCGGACGTCCTCCAGAAACAGGTCACCGAACGCGACGTGCGTAAACCCTTCGCGCACCGCGGCCTCGACCGCCACGCGCATCTGCTGCTCATAAATCTCGTTCGGACACGGATGCGGAATGAGAACCATTCGAAGCGGCAGGCCAGCGGCCGCTGCCTGCGCCTGGAGGACGTCATGCCGGACCGCGTGCATCGCCACGCGATTGACGGCCCCGTTCATCGTCGTCAGCAACGCCGCGACTGTACCCGTGTACGACTGGTTCAGCAGGTGGAGTGCCCACGCGCTGTCCTTGCCGCTGCTCCAGGACATCAGGATCTTCATGGTGACCCCGTCATCGAAACGCCTCGGGGTGCAGCGCGCGCGCGAACGCTTCGGTGCCTTGCCCGACACGCGGGCCGGGAACGACCAGGTGGTCGCCGTGCAGGACGTAGATGCGCCCGTTGCGAACGGCGGGAATCGATCCGAGCGCCGCCCACGCCTTGCGCTCGTCGGAGGCTGCCCCAGCCGCGGGGAGCAACCCCGTCGCCCGCACTTCAATGATGACCTCCGGCGCCCGCGCGAGCAGCGTTTCCTGCGATGGCTGCACCGCCTCGCGCTGGACGTCGGCGAACAGGTTGGCGCCCCCGGCGATCTCGAGCATCTCGTGCAGGAAACCACGGCCGCCGCTCGCGTACAGCCCGCGCAGTGTCGTCGGGTCGCGCTCGAAGACCAGCAGCGTGCGCGGCCGGGGGCGTCCCTGCACCCGTGCCCGCACCGCGTCGAGTTGCCCCTGCACGCTTCGTGCGAGATCCGCCGACCCTGCCTGGTGCCCGGTTGCCGGGCCGAGCGCGCGGATCGTCTGGAACATGCCATCGAGTCCCGCATGCCGGTAGCTGAACACCGCAATGCGGGCCCGCTCGAGCTGCCCCTCGAGGTCGGTTTGTGAGCCGTACGAAATGACGAGATCCGGACGAAGCGCCAAAATCCGTTCCACGTCCGGATCGAGCAGTGCCCCGACGCGCGGCAGCGACTTCACCTCCGGCGGGAAGTCGTCGTAGCTGCTCACGGCGACGACCTGCGGCCCGGCGCCGAATGCAAAAAGAATCTCCGTCACGGCCGGCACCAGCGACACGATTCGTCTCGCCGGCTGCTGGGCCGCGGCGGTCAGCGCCAGCGCGACAACTATCGCCGTGCCCGCGACCCCCACGAACCACGGAGACACGGAGACACGGAGAACGCTTTTGTTTCCTTTTCTCCGTGCCTCCATGCCTCCGTGGCCCGTCTCGGTGAGCATCGTTACCCTTTTCGTACAAGCAGCCATAAGAAGAACGGACCTCCCAGCATCGCCGTCACGACGCCGACGGGGACCTCGATCGGCGCCAGGATGGTGCGCGCAATCAGGTCGCACGCGACGAGGAATGCCGCGCCGAAGAGCGCGGAGGCGGGCAGCACGATGCGATGGTCGACGCCCACCATCAGTCGCACGAGGTGCGGAACGACAATGCCAATGAAGCCGATTGGGCCGGCCAGCGAAACGGCCGCCCCGGTGGCGAGCGAACTGCTCAGGAACGCCAGCCGCTGCGCCCGCGCCACGTCCACCCCGCGTGTCGCAGCGGCGTCCGCGCCGATGCTGAGCAGGTTGAGCGACGAAGGGAGCAGCGCGAACAGCGCGAACGCGATCAGCAGCAGGGGCAGGGCGGCGACGATCGGCTGAAAGCTCCCCACATCGAGATCGCCCATCAGCCAGCGCGTGGCACGATAGACCTGCGCGAAATCGGCGATGTACTGCACGAACATGATCAGCGCCGAAAAAAACGAGTTGAGCGTGACGCCGGCCAGCAGCAGCACGGTGGTCGACATGGCGCGGTCCTGCAGCGTCGCCAGGCGATAGACGATGCCCGACGCCACCGCGGCTCCGGCCAGGCTCGCGAGCGGGACGGCCGACAGCGGTCCCACCGCGACCGCGGCGCCGGAAACGATCGCCAGCATCGCGCCGAGGGACGCACCGGCGGAGACCCCCAGCGTGAACGGCGTGGCGAGCGGGTTCCGCAGCATCGCTTGCAGCACCACGCCGGCAGCCGCCAGCGTGGCGCCAACACAGGCACCGGCCAGCACGCGCGGCATGCGCGCCACGAAGAAGATCTGCGCATCCACGTTGTCCGCGAACGGGATCGTGCGGTCGAACACGCGAGCCAGGCTGATCGGCGTGCTGCCCACGAGTGGCGCCAGCACACATGTCGCAACAGCGAGCCCACCGAAGCCGGCCAGCGTGAGCGCGAGCCGGGCGCGGATGGGCCGCCGCGCAGCGATGGCATATTCCAGCGTGCTCACCGGGCTCTCCCGGCCGCCTGTCGAGGGGCCGTCCGACGCACGGGGACGACCGTCAGGTGGCCGGCGCCCTCGTGGTACCGCACCTCCGCGTCGACGTCGTACAACTGCGCGATCATCGGCGCGGTGAGGACGTCGCGCGTCGCTCCCTGTGCCAGCACGCGGCCCTCCCGCAACAGCAGCAACGTGTCGCATAACCCCGCGGCCAGGTTCAGGTCATGCGTCGCGAGCACCATCGTCACGCCGCGGTCGCGATGGAGGCCGGAAAGCAGCGAGGCCACTTCCAGCTGGTATCCGAGGTCGAGCGAGGCGGTCGGCTCGTCCAGCAGAAGGACACCGGGGTTTCCCGTTGCAATCCCGCTCCGCGGTGTCGATTGCGCGAGCGCGCTCGCGATCACCACGCGCTGCTTCTCGCCGCCGCTCAGCGTCATGTACGGACGGTCAGCCAGGTCCGCCGTGCCGGTGGCCATCATCGCGTCGCGTGCCACCGCGACGTCGCGCGGCCCTTCGAGCTGGAACGGACCCAGATGCGGATGGCGGCCCATGAGCACCATCTCGAGAGCCGTGTAGTCGAACGCGGGATGCGTTTCCTGCGGTACGACCGCGATGTGGCGGGCGAGCTCGCGTCGCGGGATCGCGCGCAGCGTGCGCCCTTCGTACGCGACAGTCCCCTGATCCGGGAGCAGCACGCCTGACAGCAGCTTCAGGAGGGTCGTCTTGCCGCAGCCATTTGGCCCGAGCAGCCCCGTGAGTGCGCCTTTCGGGACAGAGAGGCTGACGTCGCGCAACTGGAAGGCGCGGTCGCGACTGCTGCGCCGGCCGTACCCGAACGACACGTCACACGCGGAGAGCATCGGCGGCCTCGAGATCAACGGCCCAGCAGCCGCTGCGCACGACCTGTTCGCCCCACGTGACGCGAATGGGCGATGAGAAGCGCGGCGCATCGAGCACGACGGTGTGATATTCGCCATGCTCGCCGCACGCGTCGATGCCTGCGGCCCTGATGTCCTCGAGAAGATCGTATGTCAGTCGCCGCCCGAGCCACGTCCGATCGAGCACGCCGTCCCTCACCGTGACGATGCGCGCGTCGGCACCGGTCGCGACGAACTCGCGGAAGAGGGTGTCGGTGGGCTCCTCCCACAACGGCTCGATGGCGACGAGGCCTTCGTCGGCGCAGACGCGTTCCGGAAACGCGCGGTTCGATGCGTACATGATGTCTCCGAAAATCACGTCCGTGACACCGAGGGAGCGAGCGTCCCGGAGCGCCCGCCGGTAGTCGGATTCGTAGCTGGCCCACGAGCCGCGTCCCGCGAAGAGCGGGAGCCCGAGGCGCGAGGCTTGCGCGTCGAGAATTTCCCGCCGGAGGCCGTGCGAGCGGCTGCGACTGCCGTCCTCGTTGAACATCGTGACCATCGCCACGATGTCGTACGCGGATTGACTGCGATGGAGCGCGAGGTAGCTATCCTTGCCTCCGCTCCAGGAGATGGCTGTGCGTGGCTTCAACATGTCCTCCCGGCGTCTCTCGCGCCAGCGTCAAGGAACGGCAAAGCCGTTCCCGTGGGACAGGGCACCGGGGCAGGTTTCCTGGCTCGCAAGTCTCAGGCCGACCTGAAGGTCGGCCTCTACGAAGAATGTAGAGGCCGACCTTCAGGTCGGCCTTGCTCGCTTACAGTGGCGGGACCGCGTGGGATTCACACCCACTTCCCCTGACCACCCGGGCGGTGTCGATGAGTTACTTCATACCATATGCTCAATGCCGAATGCCTGATGCGCAAAACCGCGGTTTGTCATTTCGCATTGAGCGTTTGGCATTTTGCATTGTTTGTGGCCGTGAGTATAGCACTGTAGAATTTCTGCAGGATTCCAGGTGAAATCACGTATTGCCGCCGCCGGGCTGGCCGGAATCGACGAGAAACTGCAGGCGGGCGAGCGGCTGACGACCGAGGACGGCGTCCGCCTCTTTGAATCCCCGGATCTGCTCGCCGTCGGATGGCTCGCGAACCGCGACCGCGAGAAGCGGCACGGCGCGCGCACTTACTTCAATTACAACCTGCGGCTCGAGCCGACCAATGTCTGCGAGGCGAGCTGTTTGTTCTGCTCGTTCGCGCGCCTCCGCCCCAGCGATGCGGCGGCGTACACCATGTCGCTCGAACAGGCCTGGGACAAGCTGCGGAAGCGCGGGAACCAGCCGCTGACCGAGCTGCACATCGTCAACGGGCTCAATCCCGATCTGCCCTTCGGCTACTACACGGAGCTGCTCCGGGGCTTCAAACGCATTCGTCCCGGTATCCACCTCAAGTGCTTCACGGCGGTCGAGATCGCGTACTTCGCGGACCTCTTTGGCATGAGCGACGAGCAGGTGCTGCGCGAACTGCAGGAGGCCGGGCTCGATTCGCTCCCGGGCGGCGGCGCCGAGATATTCGCCGAACGTGTGCGCCGGAAGATTTGCCACGACAAGTGTGGCGCGGACCGGTATTTGGAGATTCACGGTATTGCGCACGGGCTCGGGCTGCGGACCAACGTCACGATGCTCTACGGACACATCGAGACGATTGAGGAGCGCGTGGACCACATGCTCCGCTCGCGGGCGCAGCAGGAGCGCTCCGGCGGCTTTCAGGCGTTCATTCCGCTGGCGTTTCACCCCGACAACAACCAGATGCGGAAGCTGCCGGCGCCGAGCGCGGCCGATACACTGCGGGTGCACGCCGTCGCGCGACTGATGCTCGACAACATCCCACACATCAAGGCGTTCTGGATCGCCACGGGCGTCGAGGTTGCCCAGACGGCGCTCTGGTTTGGCGTGGATGACCTGGACGGCACGGTGCAGGAGGAGAAGATTTACCACATGGCCGGTTCGCCAACACCTGAGGGGATGACCACGGGCCAGCTGAGCCGGCTGGTCCGGGCTGCCGGTCGGGAGCCGCTCGAGCGCGACACGCTTTACAACATCGTCAGGGGAACGGAAGAGCTCGCCCATTCGTGATCCGGCCCGAAATATCACGGATCAAATCAAGCATCACCGATCGTCGCGATTCGCCGGCTGACCCTATCGGCGACCTTTTCGATCCGGTATAATTTCAAGCGGGACCAGGCTTCCGGGCGATAGCCCACTAGGAGTTTGGCCCTTTTTCACGTCCGGACTTTGCGAAAAGTTTCACAACGTCGGCCGAGCTAACACGAGGGCGCAACAGTTTCGATGGGCTCAATCATCCCGCTGCTGACCGAATACGAAAAGGAACACATCTCCGAGCGCCAGGTGCTGCCCGACCAGTATGTGGGCTTGTCCGACGCCGAGCTGGATGCTCGTATCGCCGCTGCACGCGCTATCCTGGGGAACCGCGTCGTCATCCTCGGCCATCATTACCAGCGCGACGAAGTCATCAAGTTCGCCGACTACACGGGCGACTCGTTCCGCCTGGCCCGCCAGATCGCGAACCGGCCGGACGCCGACTACATCGTGTTTTGCGGCGTGCATTTCATGGCCGAGAGCGCGGACGTGCTGTGCGCCCCTCATCAGCAGGTGATCCTCCCGGACCTCGCGGCCGGCTGCTCGATGGCCGACATGGCCGATCCCGACCAGCTGGAGACGTGCTGGGAGGAGCTGACTCAGATGGGGATTACCGGCGTCGTCCCGGTGACCTACATCAACTGCGCAGCGTCGATTAAGTCGTTCGTCGGAGAGCGCGGGGGCACGGTCTGCACGTCGTCGAACGCGCCTGCGACGCTGAAGTGGGCCTTCCAGCGGGGCGAGAAGGTGCTCTTCCTGCCGGACCAGCACCTGGGCCGGAACACCGCGTACAAAATGGGCGTCGCGCTCGACGAGATGGTCGTCTGGGATCCCAGCGAGATCTTCGGCGGACTCGATCCCGACCGGGTAAAGCGGGCAAAGATGATCCTGTGGAAGGGCCATTGTTCCGTTCACGTGCGCTTTTCGGCCGCGCAGATCGCCGCCATACGCAAGCAGCATCCGGCGGTCCGCGTGATCGTGCATCCCGAAGTGCCGTGGGATGTCGTGCAGGCCGCCGACGACTCCGGAAGCACCGAGTACATCATCAACACGATCAGGAACAGTCCCGAAGGATCTATCTGGGCGGTAGGCACCGAGGTGCACCTGGTGAATCGCCTGGCGCA
>DATDHP010000117.1:0-1986 GCA_036521515.1 Vicinamibacterales bacterium | reverse complement strand
TTTTCCTCGTCGCGATTCTGGCGGGCGTCGCCGCCGCTGCCTGGGCATGGGCGTTGCGCGAGCGCCCGATCGAGGTCGAGACCGCGACCGTTTCCGAACGTCCGTCCGGGACGCAGGCGGCCGTGCTGAACGCGTCGGGGTACGTGACGGCGCGCCGGCGCGCAACCGTCTCGTCCAAGATTACGGGCAAGGTCGTCGAGGTGAACGTCGAGGAGGGCATGGCGGTCCGCGAGGGCCAGGTCCTGGCGCGGCTCGACGATACGACGCTCAAGGCGTCGCTCGCGCTCGCCGAGGCCAGGGCGGAGGCGGCGCGCAGGGCCGTGCGCGAGATCGAGGTGCGCCTTGCCGAAGCGATGCTCACGCTCGGCCGGAGGAAGCAGCTCGTGGCCGACGGTCTGGCGACGGTGGCGGAAGTCGATGCCGCCCAGGCAGAGGTCGATTCGCTCGACGCGCGCATCGACGCGCAGCGCGAGCAGGTCCGTGTCGCGGAGCGGCAGGTGGAGCTCGAGCGCGCCAATCTCGACGATACGGTCATCCGCGCACCGTTCAGCGGCGTGGCTGTCTCCAAGGATGCCCAGCCAGGCGAGATGGTGTCGCCCGTGTCGGCCGGCGGCGGCTTCACGCGGACCGGCATCTGCACGCTCGTGGACATGCGTTCGCTGGAGATCGAGGTGGACGTGAACGAGAGCTACATCAACCGGGTGTCGCCCGGGCAGGATGTCACCGCGATGCTCGACGCCTATCCGGACTGGTCGATTCCCGCGCGGGTGATCACCACGGTCCCAACGGCCGACCGCCAGAAGGCGACGGTCCTGGTGCGCATCGGATTCACCGCGCTCGACCCGCGCCTCCTGCCGGACATGGGGGTGAAAGTAACCTTTCTCCGAGACGAGGGCCAGACTGCGCCGCAGACGGCGCGTCCGGTGACGCTCGTCCCGAAGGCCGCCGTGCGGGCCGAGGGCGATCGGACCTACGCCTATGTCGTTGCGGGTGACGTGGTCGATCGGCGCGCGGTGACGGTCGGCGGCGTCGACGGCGATCGTCACGAGATCCTGGCAGGCCTCAATGCCGGCGAGCGCGTGGTCATCTCGCCGCCGTCCACACTGACGAGCGGGTCGAAGGTCGCGGTGGTGCAGCAATGATCGCGGACCCAGTGATGATGGAACAGCGGATTGTCCACGTGCGGGACGTGCACAAACATTTCACGCGCGGCAATCATCGTGTTGACGTGTTGAAGGGTGTCAACCTGGCGATTGCGCCGGGCGACTTCCTGGCGCTGATGGGGCCGTCCGGCTCCGGAAAAACCACCCTGCTCAACCTGATAGGCGGCCTCGACGCGCCGACGGCGGGAGGCGTCGAGGTCGGCGGCGTGCGGATCGACTCGCTCAGCGGCGGCCAGCTGTCGCGCTGGCGATCGCAGCACATCGGATTCGTCTTCCAGCTCTACAACCTTCTGCCCGTGCTGACGGCCGAGAAGAACGTCGAGCTGCCACTGCTGCTGACGAAGCTCTCGAAGACCGAGCGCCGGAAGCGCGTCGCCATCGCACTGAAGGTCGTCGGTCTCGACGACCGGGCGCGGCACTATCCCCGGCAGCTCTCGGGCGGGCAGGAGCAGCGCGTCGGCATTGCCCGGGCGATCGTCACCGACCCGACGCTGCTGCTGTGCGACGAGCCCACAGGCGACCTCGATCGCAAGGCCGGCGACGAGATCCTCGACCTGCTGCAGACGCTCAATCGCGAGCTGGGAAAGACCATCGTCATGGTGACGCACGACCCCCACGCAGCAGGGCGCGCGCGGCGCACGCTGCACCTCGACAAGGGTGTGCTGACCGAAGCGAGCGCGTCATGAAGTTTCTCCCGCTCGTCTGGAAGAACCTGTGGCGCCGGAAGATCCGCACCACCTTTACCCTGCTCTCGGTCTTCGTGGCGTTCCTGCTCTTCGGCATCCTGATGACGATCCGCACGGCGTTCAGCCTCGGCGTCGAC
>DATDHP010000116.1:0-17884 GCA_036521515.1 Vicinamibacterales bacterium | reverse complement strand
CGTCGTGGAGCGGTTGCTGCCGATTCCGCGGCTCGAGAACGAGGCCGCGACTGGCCCCGGCGTGGACTACCTCTACGAGCCTGGCCCGGCGGACATCTTCCGCGACCTGTTGCCGCGCCACGTGCAGGTGCAGGTCTACCGCGCGCTGCTCGAGACCAACGCCGCATTCTACGCCGCGCAGATGACCGCCATGGACTCGGCGACGCGCAATTCGGCGGAAATGATCGAGAACCTGACGCTCTACATGAACAAGGTCCGCCAGGCGGCGATCACACGGGAGATCATCGAGGTGGTCTCGGGCGCGGCGGCGACCTAGGGTCGGGTCGGCGGGGGCCGAAGCCCCCGCTCTACGGTTTGCAGCGGGGCTTCAACCCCCGCGCGGGGAAGAGAGATGGCACAGACAGCGACGCAACAGGGAACCGGTAGCGCCCAGGCCTCGGGCGAGCAACGCACCGGAAAAGTGGTTCAGGTCATCGGTCCTGTCATCGACATCGAGTTCCCCGGGACGCTGCCGGAGATCTACAACGCCGTTCGCGTCGTGTCCAAGGGCGGCGCCGGCGTGGCGGAGGTGGACGTCGTCGCCGAGGTCGAGCAGCATCTCGGCGAGAACCGCGTGCGCGCGGTTGCGATGAAGGCGACCGACGGCATGACGCGCGGGATGACCGTCGTCGACACCGGCGCGCCGATCTCGGTGCCGGTCGGCCCCGGGACGCTCGGTCGCGTGCTGAACGTGCTCGGCGAGCCGGTGGATTTCCCGGATCGCCCGGTGCCCGCGCAGGAGCGCTGGCCGATCCACCGTCACGCGCCGTCGCTCGAGCAGCAGTCGACCGAGATGAAGATGTTCGAGACCGGCATCAAGGTCATCGACCTCCTCGAGCCCTACCTGCAGGGCGGCAAGATCGGGCTGTTCGGCGGCGCCGGCGTCGGCAAGACCGTCATCATCATGGAGTTGATTCACAACATCGCCCTGAAGCACGGCGGCGTGTCAGTGTTCGGCGGCGTGGGCGAACGCACCCGCGAGGGCAACGACCTCTGGCTCGAGTTCCAGGAGTCGGGCGTCATCGACATCAAGGACCTGGCGAAGTCGCGCGCCGCGCTCGTCTACGGCCAGATGACGGAGCCGCCGGGCGCGCGCCTGCGCGTCGGCCTCTCCGCGCTCACCGTGGCGGAGTACTTCCGCGACGCGGAAAACAAGGATGTGCTCCTCTTCATCGACAACATCTTCCGCTTCACACAGGCAGGATCGGAAGTCTCGGCGCTGCTCGGGCGCATGCCGTCGGCCGTCGGCTACCAGCCGACGCTGCTGACCGAGATGGGTGAGCTGCAGGAGCGGATCACGTCGACGAAGAACGGCTCCATCACGTCGGTGCAGGCGATTTATGTCCCTGCCGACGACTACACCGACCCGGCGCCGGCCACAACGTTCGCCCATCTCGACGCCACGACGAACCTGTCGCGTCAGATTGCCGAGCTCGGCATCTACCCGGCCGTCGATCCGCTCGCGTCCACGTCGCGCATCCTCGATCCGCGCATCCTCGGCGACGAGCACTACACGGTGGCGCGCTCGGTGAAGCAGATCCTCCAGCGCTACAAGGACCTGCAGGACATCATCGCGATTCTCGGCATCGACGAGCTGTCGGAAGACGACAAGCTGACCGTGACGCGCGCGCGTCGGCTCCAGCGGTTCCTCTCACAGCCGTTCTTCGTGGCCGAGCAGTTCACCGGTTTCAAGGGCAAGTACGTGCCGATCGCCGACACGATCCGCGGCTTCAAGGAGATCGCCGAAGGCAGGCACGACGATCTGCCGGAGCAGGCATTCTATCTCGTCGGCACGATCGAAGAGGTGGTTGAAAAAGCAAAGAGCATGAAAGCTGCCTAGGCCCACTTTTTATGGCTCTACCGCCACATCTCAGTCTCGAGATCGTGACCCCGGACCGCTCGCTCGTCCGTGAAGACGTGGACGAAGTCCACGTGCCCGGTTCCGAGGGATATCTGGGCATCCTGCCGGGACATGCACCGCTCCTGGCGACGCTCGGCATCGGGGAACTGTGGTACCGGAAAGGGCAGCAGAAGCACTTTCTGTCCATTGCGGGTGGCTTCGTCGAAGTGCTGCCCGATCGGGTCACGATCCTTGCGGACGCCGCGGAGCTCGCATCGACCAAGGAAGGCCTCAGGCATTAGGTCTGAGGCCGGACTTGCTGCTCAGTCTCAGACAGCTTCTTCGCTACCGCGCCCTGATCGGCAGCCTCGTCGCCCGCGAGCTGAAGGCCCGCTATCGCGGATCAGTGCTCGGCTTCTTCTGGTCGTTCGTCAACCCGCTTCTCTCTCTTCTCGTTTACACGTTCGTTTTCACGGTCGTCATGCCGGGCATCCGGCCGCAGACGCTGGAGCCGTACGCGCTCTTCATGTTTTGCGGCCTCCTACCGTGGACCTGGTTCTCTTCGTCGTTGCTCGAAGCGTCGAACGTGCTCATTGCTGGTGGGAACCTGATTCGCAAGGTTCTGTTCCCCGCGGAAGTGCTCCCGCTCGTGACGGTGATCTCCGGCCTCGTCCACTTCTGCTATGGACTGCCAATCCTCGCGGTGTTTCTCGTCTACTACGGCGTGCCGGTGGAGCCGCTGGACCTGTTGTGGTTTCCAGTCATCGTGTTCGCCCAGCTCGTGCTGACAGCCGGACTGGCGATGCTGGTTTCCGCGTTGACGGTGCACTTTCGCGACGTTCGCGATCTGCTTCACAACCTGCTGACTCTCTGGTTCTTCGCCACGCCCATCATCTACCCGCTGGCCATCGTGCCTGTGGACGTTCAGCCACTGCTGGACCTGAACCCGTTCACCCATCTCGCCGTCTCCTACCAGGAAGTGCTCTTCGTGCCCGGCCCGTTTACACAGGCGTGGCGCGTGGCGGCGGCGGGCGCCGCCGCCGTGGTCGCCTTCATCGCGGGCTACTCCGTCTTCGATCGGCTGCGCGATACGCTGGTGGAGGAAGTATGAGCAGCGCGCAGCCGGCAGCCGGCAGCGGGCCGTTGAACGCGATCGAAGTCCGCGACGTTCGAAAGACGTACCGCCGTTACGGGCGACGGAAGCAGTTCGCGACGTTGAAGAGCGCGCTCCTGTCGGGGCGCCCCTGGCGCGATCTGCAGGCGGACGAATCGTTCGAGGCGCTGAAGGGGGTGTCCTTCGACGTCCGGACCGGCAGGACGTTCGGCATCGTCGGGCGCAACGGGTCGGGCAAGAGCACGCTGCTGAAGATGATCGCGGGCATCGGCAGGCCGACTTCGGGCTCGGTGCGCGTCAACGGCCGCGTCTCGGCGCTCATCGAGCTGGGGGCCGGATTTCACCCGGAGATCTCCGCTCGCGAGAACGTGTTCATCAACGGCATGATGCTCGGCATGACGCGGCGCGAGATGGTCCGGCGTTTTGACGAGATCGTGGCGTTCGCCGAGCTCGAGGACTTCATCGATGCGCCAGTGAAGACGTATTCCTCCGGCATGTACATGCGTCTTGGATTCGCGGTGGCGATCCATGTCGATCCCGACGTGCTGCTGGTGGACGAGGTGCTGGCAGTCGGGGACGAGGCGTTCAAACACAAATGCCTTGACAAGCTGGCCGAGCTCCGCCGCCGCGGTCGCACGGTGCTGTTCGTCACGCACCAGCTCGAGATGGTGACGCGGTTCTGCGACGAGGCTCTGTGGCTGGACGGCGGGATCGCGCGCCAGCAGGGCGATCCCCAGCGCGTCGTCGACGCATACCTCGTCGAAGTTGCCGCCCGCGAGTCCCGCCAGCTGGCGCGGGCCGACGAGAAACGCATGCGCAGCGGCGAGGTTGTCGTGGATCCGGCGCGCGACACGTTCAAGCCGGCCGAGGGACGCCCTTCGGCAGGCTCAGGGCGCCCCGGGGAGCCCGCGGACATGTTCCGGGCTGTCGAGGGGCGGTGGGGATCGCGAGAGGTCGAGATCGTCGGCGTGTCGCTCGTCGGCGCAAGCGGCGAGCCGGCGAACGTTTTCCAGTCCGGAGAGCGCGTAGAGGTCCGTATCCTGCTCCGCGCCGGCAAGCCCGTTGGCGACGTCGTTGTCGGCATCGGCCTCTTCAACGCCGAGGGGACTTGCTGCTACGGCACGAATACCCATATCGACGGTGCGTCGGCGGGCGAGATTGTGGGCGATGGCGAGGCCCGCTTCGTCGTCGACAGCCTGGATCTGGTGGACGGTACCTACAAACTGGATGTGGCGGTTCACCGGGAGAACGGTACGCCGTACGATTACCACCGGCTGCTTTACACGTTCCGCGTCACCTCCCGGCTCAAGGAAGCGGGCATCTTCCGTCCGCCGCACACGTGGTCGTTCTCCGGCGGCCTGCGCGTGAAGGGACTGTCGTGAGGACGGCGGCCGGGAGCCTTTCGTCAGTCGACGAGGCCGCCGCTTTCGCACGGCACGTCCAGGCCGCCGGTGGAAAGGTCGTCTTCACCAATGGCGTGTTCGACCTGCTGCATCCGGGCCATGTTCGCTACCTGCAGGATGCACGCGCGCTGGGCGACGTATTGATGGTTGCCGTGAACTCCGACCGATCCGTGCGCGCGAACAAGGGCCCTGGCCGTCCAATCAACGCGCAGCACGAGCGCGCGGAGGTTCTCCTGGCGCTCCGATCTGTCGACGCCGCCGTCATCTTCGACGAAGGGACGCCGCATGGCATCATCGGCCGAGTCCAGCCCGATGTCCTCGTGAAGGGCGCCGATTGGGGCGAGCACGACATCGTTGGCCGCGACGTTGTCGAAGCGCGGGGCGGCCGGGTCGTGCGGATGGAGCTGTCGCGGGGATACTCGACGACGGAGCTGATACGACGGGCGCGTCGTGTGACAATGGAACGCCCACCCTGACAATCTGTCGGGGGCGGGCTTCTTCGTACGTACCCATGGCGACAGTCACCCCCTCCCTTACCCTTCGTGCTCTGCTCAGCCAGGCCGCCTCCAAGGCAGGACTCGACAGGTCTGCTGCGATTACGGCCGGGCTGACGGCGGCTGCCAAGGCGCTGGCCGTGGTGACCGCTGCCCGCGGGAACACCGGCGTGACGCTGCTCGTCGTCCCGACCGACAAGGACGTGGAGCAGCTCGCCTCCGATGCGCGGTTCTTCTATGCGGCGCTCGAAGGGGCCTCGGACGCGGAGATCGATCGCGCGATCCTTCCGTTCCCCTCGCTGCAGATCGACCCGTATCGCGGGATGACGCCGCACTTCCGGGTGGCCGCGGCGCGCGCGCGCGCACTTCACTCGGCGGCGACGGGCAGCGCGCGCCTGGTCATCGCCTCGGCGGCGGCGCTGCTGCCGCGCGTCAGCTCGCCCGCCCGCGTGCGGCGTGCGTCGATCGCCATCAAGTCGGGAACCGAAATCGAGCCGCTCGCTCTGGCCGACCTTCTCGTGGACGCCGGATTCACACGCGAGGATCCGGTCGACGAGCACGGCTCGTTCACCATCCGTGGCGGTATCGTCGACATCTTCCCGGCCGGCGATATCGAGCCGGTTCGTATCGAGTTCGTGGGCGACATGGTCGAGTCGCTGCGCCGGTTCGATCCCGCCACGCAGCGGTCGACCGGGGCGACGGACCAGGTCCTCGTCGTGCCCGTGCGGGAGCGTTTCGACGGCGAACCCGACTTGCTGCCGGTCGTCGAGTTTCTTGGCGCCACGCGCGGCGTGAAGCTCCTCGTGTCGGAGCGTGAGCAGGTCGAGGAACAGGCACGCAAGGTGCGCGACCAGCTCGCGGCGAGCTACGGGGACGCCGCCGGACGCGGCCACGTCGTCGCGTTGCCACCGTCCGAGGCGTTCGTGACCTGGGAAGAGCTCGAACCGCGGGCGGGCCATGCCCCGCGCCTCGAGGAGTTGGCGCTCGACGACGCGGGGGCTGAAGGCACCGCGTCCCGCGTTCGTGATGTCCGCTGTCAGCCGTCCCTCGAGTTCCACGGTCGCGTGAACGACTGGGTTGCGGATGTGCGGCAGGCCCGCGAGCGCGGCGACGTGGTGCTGTTCGTCGCCGAGAGCCACGGGCGCGCGGAACGCACCGTGGAGATCCTTCAGGAATACGACATCCTCGCGGTGCCGGTCGAGCGAGCCGAGGATGCGCACCACGCCTCGGTTCTCGTCGCCGTCGGATCGCTGTCACGAGGTTTTCGCCTGGCGGACGCGGCGTTGCAGCTCTATGCGGAGACCGACGTCTTCGAGGAAGAGCGGCGCGCTCCCGAAAAGCTCCGCAACCTGACAAAAGCGTTCCTCTCCGACCTGCGCGACCTGAAGGTCGGCGACCTCGTGGTCCACGTGGATCACGGAATCGGGGAATTCGTCGGGTTGAAGCAGCTCGGCGTCCGCGGCACCGCTGAGGCGCAGGAGTTTCTCGAGCTGCGCTATCACGGCGAGGACAAGTTGTTCGTCCCGGTCGAACGGCTCGATCTCATCCAGAAATACACCGGCGGCACACGACCGGCCCTCGACCGCCTTGGCGGAACGACGTGGGAGAAAGCCAAGACGCGCGTCAAGAAGGCGATGCGCGACATGGCCGAAGAGCTGCTCAAGCTCTACGCGCAGCGACGGGCGGTCACCGGCCACGCGTTCGGCGCCGATACCCACTGGCAGCAGGAGTTCGAGGACGCATTTCCCTACGAGCCGACGGTCGACCAGGCCAACGCCATCACCGACATCAAGAAAGACATGGAGGCGCCCACGCCGATGGATCGCCTGCTGTGCGGCGACGTCGGCTATGGCAAGACCGAGGTCGCCATGCGCGCGGCGTTCAAGTCGGTCATGGACGGCAAGCAGGTGGCGTTTCTCGCACCGACAACCGTGCTGGCATTCCAGCACCTCAAGACGCTGCGCGAGCGCTTCGGAGGGTTCCCGGTCACCATCGACATGGTGAGCCGTTTTCGCACGAAGCAGGAGACGAAGGAGGTGCTCGCGGGCGCGTCTTCGGGCAAGGTCGACGTGATCGTCGGCACGCATCGCCTGCTCTCCAGGGACGTGGTGTTCAAGGATCTCGGGCTGCTGGTCGTGGACGAAGAGCAGCGGTTCGGCGTGGCGCACAAGGAGCGCATCAAACAGATGCGCAAGAAGGTCGACGTGCTGACCATGACGGCGACGCCGATTCCGAGGACGCTGAACATGTCGCTCGTAGGAATCCGTGACATGTCGATCATCGAGACGCCGCCAAAGGATCGACTCTCGATCCAGACCAACGTCGTCAGGTTCGATGCGCCGGTGATCGAGCGCGCCGTGCGCAACGAGCTGGCGCGCGGCGGGCAGGTGTATTTCGTGCACAATCGCGTCGAGTCGATCTTCTCGATCGGGAACCTGCTGCAGCGTCTCGTGCCGGAAGCCAGGATCGCGATCGGCCATGGGCAGATGAACGAGGACGAGCTCGAGCGCGCCATGCTCGGCTTCGTCGAGCGGAAGGTCGACGTCCTGCTCGCGACGACCATCGTCGAGAACGGCCTGGACATCCCGAACGCCAACACCATCATCATCAACCGGGCCGATCGCTACGGCCTGGCGCAGCTCTACCAGCTGCGCGGCCGCGTGGGGCGGTCGGATCGACCCGCGTATGCGTATCTCCTGATCCCGCCGCAGGAGACGCTGTCGCCCGTCGCGCGCAAGCGCCTCGCCGCGATCAAGGAGTTCAGCGACCTGGGCAGCGGGTTTCGCGTCGCCGCGCTGGACCTCGAGATTCGCGGCGCCGGCAACCTGCTTGGCGGCGAGCAGAGCGGCCACATCGACGCCGTCGGCTTCGAGATGTACATGAAGCTGCTCGAATTGACCGTCCGCGAGCTGAAGGGCGAGGAAATCGAGGACGACCTCCGCGCCACCGTCAACCTGCGGGTGGACCTGAAGATCGACGAGGAATACATCCCGGACATGAATCAGCGGCTGATGGTCTACCGGAAGGTGGCCGCGGCGCGCAGCGTGGCCGAGCTCGACAATACCCTCGAGGAGGTGCGCGATCGCTACGGCGCGCCGCCGGACTCGGTGCTCAACCTGGCCGAATATGGCCGGATCCGCGTCATGGCCGACCGCCTCGGCATCGAGACCATCGACCGGGAAGGGCGGCTGGTCGTCCTAAGGTTCAGGCCGCAGGCCAGGGTCGATCCGATGCGCCTGGTCAAGCTGGTGCACGAGTGGCCCGGCGCGACCCTGGTGCCGCCGGTCTCGCTCAAGCTGGACCTGGAGGCCCCGCAGACAGCCGGCCGCCGGCCGCCGGCACCTGGCAGCCCGAAGCCCGGAGCCGGCAGTCCGAAGACGACGGCGCGCGGGGGAGCCGGGCGCGAGTCGAGCTGGTGGACGGCTCGGGCGACGGCAGGCCACGTCAGTAGCGGCTTCACGAAGGAGGAGATCCTGCGGGAGCCGGAAGCCGACCCGCGCGCGGAAGGCGGCATGTTTTCCCGGCTGGAGTCCCTGCTACGCGCGCTGTTGTAAGATATTGAGTTCTAAGGAATTGTGATGCTGAAGCGATTTGCAGCCGGACTCCTCCTCCTGTTGGCGTTCGCGCCGGTCCATGCCGAGATCATCGAGCAGGTGCTGGTCAAGGTGAACGGCGACATTCTCTCCAAATCTGAGTTCGAAATGCGGCAGGTGAGCGCGCTCCGGCAGCGGCCGGAGCTGGCCAACGCCAACGAAAACAGCGCGGAGCTTCGCAAGGCGGTCGCCGACGTCACGCCGACGCTGATCCTCGAGGCGGTGGACGAGCTGCTCCTCGTCCAGCGCGGCCGTGAGATGGGTCTCGCGCTCGGCGATCAGCAGTTCAACCAGATCGTCGAGAACATCAAGAAGCAGAACAACCTCGAAGACGAGGAGCGCTTCCAGGCCGCCCTCAAGCAGGAAGGCATGACGATGGCCGATCTGCGGCGGAGCCTGGAGCGGCAGATGTTCGTCGGCCAGGTACAGCAGCGGGACGTCGTCGAGAAGATCAGCGTGACCGATGACGAGGCGCGCGCCTATTACGACAAGAACCGGCAGGAATTCACGACACCGTCCGAGGTCACGCTCCGCGAGATTCTGATCGACGTGCCGGTCGACGATCGCGGAATCAACGTCGCCCAGGATGACGAGGCAAAGGAGGAGGCGGAGGCGGTGCGGAAGCGCCTGCTGGCAGGTGAGCCGTTTGCGCGGCTGGCAGCGGATGTGTCCGACGCGCCGTCCAGGGCCAACGGCGGGCTGATCGGGCCGATCAGCCGCGACGAGCTCGCCCCGGGGCTGCAGAAACAGATCGACGCGATGAAGGTGGGCGAGATTACCGAACCGATCCGGACGCAGCGCGGTTACCAGATCCTGAAGCTCGAGACCCGCACGGAAACGAAAATCCGGACCTTCGACGAGGCGCGGGACGACATCAGCCAGAAGGTCGGCGACGAAAAGCTCCGCGGCGAGCGTATGAAGTACCTCGAGCGCCTCCGCAGCCAGGCCACGATCACCTGGCGCAACGACGAGCTGAAGAAGGCGTACGAGCAGGCGCTTGCGGAACGCCGCAGGACGCTCGGCCTGTGATCACAACGGACATCGCATGGTTTGCGCTCTGGACCCGCTCGCGCCATGAGCAGGTCGTCCGCGAGCAACTCGAGCAGAAGCAAATCGAGGCGTTCCTCCCCACGGTGACCAAGTGGAGCCGCTGGAAGGACCGCAAGAAGAAAATCGACTGGCCGCTGTTCCCCGGCTATTGTTTCGCGCGCTTCGATCCGCGCGAACGCCTGCCGATCCTCAAGTGCACGGGAGTCGTCAACATCATCTCGTTCGAGGGTGAGCCCGCGGTCATTCCGGAGCACGAGATCCAGGGTATCCGGCAGCTCGTCGAGAGCGACCTCGCGTACGATCCCTGCCCGATGATCCGTGAAGGCATGATGGTCGAAGTGGTGCACGGGCCGCTCAAGGGCGTGATCGGCAGGCTGGTCAGGAAGAACGACAAAGCGCGGCTGGTGCTCTCCGTCGATCTCATCGGTCAGGCCGTCAGTGTCGAGGTCGACGCCGCCGATGTTCGCGCTTACTAGCGTTGGTTGCGACGAACCACAGCGTCACAGAGACACAGAGAAAACCTAAAAGAGCCTCTGTGACTCTGTGTCTCTGTGGTTCGTGCGATTCGGGACGGCATGAAAATCGGCCCGGTTGATCTTGCCTCTCCGTTCGTCGTCGCGCCCATGGCGGGCATGACCGACTCGGCCTTCCGCCGCCTGGTGAAGCGCCACGGCGGGTGCGGGCTCGTCGTCACGGAGATGGTGTCATCTGAAGGGCTCGTGCGCGGCATCGATCGCACGCTCGAGTACGCCGAGTACACGGAAGAGGAAAGGCCGGTCTCCATTCAGATCTTTGGTGGCGATCCGGTCAAGATGGCCGACGCTGCGCAGATCGTCGAAGGCATGGGCGCCGACATCGTCGACGTGAACATGGGCTGCCCCGTTCCGAAGATTGCGAAGCACAACGCCGGCTGCAGCCTGATGCGTGAGCCGGAGCACGCCGCGACGGTGATCGAGGCGATGGCGAAGTCGGTCAGGATTCCCGTCACGGTGAAGATGCGGGCGGGCTGGAACGAGTCGTCGCGCAACGCGCCCGACCTGGCGTGTCGTGTCCAGGACGCCGGCGCGGCGGCCGTCACCATCCACGGACGCACGGCCGAACAGTCCTACAGCGGGTTCGCGGATTGGGACCTGGTGTCCGGCATTGCCGGCAGCCTGCGCATCCCCGTCCTCGGCAGCGGGGACTGCATCGAGCCCGGGCAGATCATCGAGCGATTGCATCACACCGGGACCGGCCCGACCCGGCCCATTTCCGGCGTGCTGGTGGGGCGGGGCGTGCTGCGCAACCCGTGGATCCTGGCACAGGCGGCCGACATTGCCGCCGGCCGCCCGCCGCGGGGCGTGTCCATGGAGGAGCGTGGACAGTTCCTGCTGAACTACATCGAGATGCTGCGTCGCGAGCGCGTGAACGAAGCGGACGGGTTCCGCCACGTCGCGCCAGGCCAGCCTGCCTCCCCGGCCGATCGCACGGCGCGAGGACATGATCGCTGGGTGATCAACAAGCTGCGCGCGCTGTGCACCTGGTATTCCAAAGGCCTCGATGGCGGATCACAACTGCGCGTCCGCGTGAACAGTGCTGAGAGCCTTGCGCAGCTCCGCGAAATCGTCGGGGAGTTTTTCATGCCCCACCGGTGCCCCGTGGGGGTCTGAGGACGGCTGTGGCTTCCGCCTTCAGGCGGAAGGAATGGCCTCGGGTGCATGCTCTTCCGGCTAAAGCCGGAAGCCACATTCTGGTCACCCTGTGAGCAGCAGCAGGGCGCCCAGGATGCACGGTAAGGTGAGGAGACGCCAGGCATTGCCGACATCGAGCTCCTTTTGGCGGGGGAGAGGCCGCCGCTGTTGCTCGGCTCGATTCCAAGCGATGTGCCACCCCGGGTGGGGGCCGCCATCGGTCGATTTCGGGGCAAACCGACGTGACCGCCCCCGTTCTGCACAAAAGCAGCAGTTCGGTACAACCATCAGGGCGATTCATGGCGTATCGGCTGCGCGCGCCTGTGAGATGCTCAGGCGGCATGCGGTTCCGTAGACCCATCAGCCTCGCCGTCCACGCCGCCCTGATTGCCGGCTCGGTTCACGCGGCGTTCTGGCTGCGCTTCGATGGAGAGATCCCGGCGGAGTACGTAGGGCTGGAGACGGCGACGCTCCCGCTTCTGCTCCTCATCCGTCTCGTCGTCTTTGTCCCCTTCCGGCTCTTCGATGGGTTGTGGCGCTACACGAGCCTGCGGGACCTTCGGAACATCGTGGCGGGGACTGGCGGCAGCACTGCCGTTTTCTACCTCGTCCTCGCCATTCTTTCCCCGCGGCCCGAGTACCCGGAATCGATCCTGCTGATCGACTCGATCGTGCTCGTGTCGCTCATCAGCGGCGTCAGGCTGACACGACGGCTGTACGCGGAGCTCGCGCGGGCGCCGCGGACGCGCAGAATCCTGGTGTTCGGGGCCGGCGACGCGGGCGAGATGATCGTGCGCGACATGCGAAACCGGCCGGAGCCCGACGCGCTGCCGATCGGCTTTCTCGACGACGATCGCCGCAAGGTCGGGCGCAGCATTCATGGCGTGCGGGTGCTTGGCACGGGCGCTGACGCGCTGCACGTCGTAGGCGCGCTCAAGCCGGACGAAGTGCTGATTGCCGTACCAAGCGCCACGCCGGAAGTCATGCGCCACATCGTGAGGACGCTCGAACACGCGACGGTCCGCATCACCACGCTGCCCAATCTCCGGGATCTCATCCGTCCGCTGGACGTCAAGCAGATCCGCGAGCTGCGCGTGGAGGACCTGCTGGCGCGAACGCCTGTCGGGCTCGATCCCGAACCGGCCCGGAGGCTGATTGCGGGCCGGCGCGTGCTGGTGACGGGCGCCGGAGGCTCGATCGGGGCGGAGATTTGCCGCCAGGTCGCCGCGCTCGCGCCGGGCCGGCTGATCGTGCTCGACCGCTACGAGAACTCGCTCGTCGAGCTCGTCGATGCGCTCACCGACGAGTTCCAGGTCGACGTGCACGCGGTCATCGCCGACATCACCGACCAGCACCGCGTTGACCAGGTCATGGAGGAGCATCAACCCGGAATCGTGTTCCATGCCGCCGCGCACAAGCACGTCCCGCTGATGGAAACCAATCCATGCGAAGCGGTCAAGAACAACGTGCGTGGCTCACGCATCGTGGCAGAGGCCTGCGTGCGTCACGAGGCCTCCCGGTTCGTGCTCATCTCCACCGACAAGGCGGTCAATCCTGCGAGCATCATGGGCGCCACGAAACGGGTCGCCGAGCTCGTGGCGCGCGAGTTGGCCGACCGCGCCGCCGCCACCACGTTCGTCACCGTCCGCTTCGGCAATGTGATCGGGAGCAACGGCAGCGTCGTGCCGCGATTCCTGGAGCAGATCCGCCGGGGGGGCCCCGTCACCGTCACCGATCCCGACATGCGGCGGTACTTCATGCTGATCCCAGAGGCCGTGCAGTTGGTCCTGGGCGCCGCGACCTTGCCCGAGCCCGGCGGCACCTACGTGCTGGACATGGGCGCGCCACTCAAGCTTCTGGACATGGCGCGCGACCTGATTCGCCTCTCGGGCTTCATCCCGGACGAAGAAATTGCCATCTCCTTCGTCGGCCGCCGGCCGGGTGAAAAGCTGCATGAGGACCTCGTCGGGTCCGACGAGACCGTCGAGCGGTCGCCCGTAGAGAAGATCCTCCGCGTCGTCACCAGGGCGTCACCTCACGCCGCTGGACGGCTTCTCGACACGGTGGGCGAGCTCGAACGGGCGGCGGCCGCCGGGGAGACAGAAGCGGTCTTTATGTACCTAAACGTGCTGGTTCCGACCTATTCAAGGTCCATCGAGCTCGCACGCGCGTAATTCTCTGAAGGAAACGGCCGTCTGTGCCGAATTACAGACAGGCACGCAGGCTGCATTCGCGGCCCCGACATCGGTGTCACACCTCATACCCTTCGCGCTCTTCGTAAGCGCCGCTCTTGCGTTATGGGTCGCGATGCTCGTGCAGCGTCGTCCCGGTACGCGAGCCGCCGGCCCCTTTCTGTGGCTCGTCGCCGCGATTGTGTGGTGGTGTGTCGCGGGGGCGTTTGACGCGCTGGCCGGGACCGTCGCGCTGAAACTGGTGTGGTCCAAGATCCAGTATGTCGGCATCGCCGGCGCGGGGCCGCTGTGGCTCCTCTTCACAGCCGACTACGCGGGCGCCGGCTGGTTCAAGACACGACGTTGCCTTGCGGCGCTCTGGACGATCCCGCTCGTCACGGTGATCGTGGCGGGGACGAACGAGTGGCACCTGGCCATGTGGCCGTCCGTGTCCATCGGCGCCAATGGGTTGGCGACGTACGAGCATGGCTGGTGGTTCTGGGTGGTCATGACCTTCAACTACGTGGCCGTGCTGACCGGCACCGTGCTGGTGGCGCGACATCTGCGTCGTTCCCCGCCCCCCTTCCGCGCTCAATTCCATGTCCTCCTGGCGGCGGCGCTGCTGCCGCTGACCGGCAACCTGATCTATGTGACGGGCAACTCCATCCCGGGCCTGGATCCAACGCCGCTCGCGTTCGTCTGCTCCAGCCTGCTTTTCACATGGGCGCTCTTCCGGCACCATCTCTTCGACCTCGTCCCGGTGGCGCACGACATGGTGGTGGACAGCCTGAGCGATGCCATGATCGTGCTCGATACCTCCCGCCGCGTCCTCGACATGAATGCCGCCGCGCGCGATCTGGCGGACAATGTCCCGGACTGGCTCGGGCGGCCGGTGGCGGACGTGCTCCCGTTCCTGCAGCACCACGCGATTGAGCTCAAGGCCAATGCATCGTCGACACTGACGGTGGGTGACGGGACCGCCACCGTGTACTACGATGTTCGCCTCATGCCGGTGAACGCCCGCACGCGGGAGCTGAAGGCCTGGGTCATGCTGCTGCGCGATATCACCGATCAGCGCAAGGCGGCCGCGGAACGCGACGCCCTTTCAGCGCGGATCCAGGAACAGCAGCAGCGCGAGAGCCTGAGCGTCCTGGCCGGCGGGCTCGCCCACGATTTCAACAATCTCCTCGCGGGCATTGTCGGTAACGCCGACCTGCTGTCTCTCAAGCTGGCGCCGTCGAGCGAGATGGGCAACAACGTCGGCGCCATCCTGCTCGGCGCGCAGAGGGCCGCCGATCTGGTGGACAAGATGCTTGCCTACGCGGGCGAACGCCACGGTTCGACGTCGCGCCTCGATCTCGATGACCTCGTGCGCGACCTGCTCGAGCTGCTGCAGGCGTCCGCCGCCCGCCACTGCACCTTGCAGTACGAGGGGACACCAGCGTTCATCGACGCCGACGCCACGCAGATTCGCCAGGTCGTGATGAACCTCATCATCAATGCGGCCGAAGCGGTCGAGGAGGGAAAGGGCGTCGTCAGGATTCGTACCGGGATCGAGCGCCTCTCGGCCCGGCAGCTCGCCGAAATGGATGCGGCGCCGGATGCCGTGCCGGGCACCTTCGCGTATCTCGAGGTGCGCGACAATGGTCCCGGCATGGACCGGGAGATGATGCAGCGCATCTTCCAGCCGTTCTTCACCACAAAGCATTCGGGCCACGGGCTCGGCCTTCCGGCGGTCCAGGGCATCGTCCGCGGCCACCGCGGGGCGTTGCGCGTGGACAGCACGGTGGGCTTTGGCGCGCGGTTCTGCGCCTGGTTGCCGCTGGCGCTCGCGTCCGAGACCTCGTGGCTCCAAAGCCATGCCCCCGGGCTCGCCGACGAGAGCGGCAGCGAGGCTCCGGTCGAGGCATCGCGAAGCTGATTGCATGGACGAACTGCGCGGACTGTTCAGAGACGTCGCGGCGAACATGAGTCGCGTGGCGGAGAGCGCGTACGTCGAAGGAATCGCGCGCGCCGTTGACCTGCTCGACGAGGCATTTCGAGCGCAGCGCAAGCTGCTCGTCTTCGGCAACGGCGGGTCATCAGCCGACGCCCAGCACCTGACCGCGGAGCTCGTCGGCCGTTTCGCCGTCGATCGGCCTGGTCTTCCTGCAATCGCGCTGACCACGAATCACGCGCTGCTCACCGCGTGGAGCAACGACCACTCGTTTGACGATGTCTTCGCGAGGCAAGTCGAAGCGCTGGGCCGTCCGGGCGATGTCGCCTGGGGGATTTCGACCAGTGGGACGTCGGCCAACGTCGTGAACGCGATGCGGCGGGCGCGGGAGCTCGGGCTGCGCACCATCGGGCTCACCGGTGAGGGGGGCGGCGCGATGGCGGCGCTGTCAGACGTGCTGCTGGCGGTTCCGCTCGGGGAAACGGCCCGCATCCAGGAAGTTCACCTCGTAACCTACCACGCGATCTGCGCCGCGCTCGAGCAACGAATAGCGCGCACGTAGAACGAATCGCGCGTACGCAGGGACCGGCTTTGGCCGGCCCGGGGGTCGCGGACGCCACGGCGGCTGGAGGTGTTATCGACAGCAACGACGTGAAGGTCTTGTGAAAAAGCGGACCTCGACTCTTCAGAGAAATGCCGCGATCCCTTCTGCCACTTCCTTGAGCTCGAAGTCGTACATCAGCGCCTCTTCGAAGGATTTGAAGAAACGTTCTCCCAGCTCCTGGTGCGCAGGATGCTCGAGGTAACCCAGCAACCCCGCCGCATCGTCGAACTCGAGGAGGGCAGCGTAGTCATAGCGCACGGCCATCAGTTGCTCGTAGCCGCGGCCGTGGGTGAAGCGCCGGCCGACGCGGGCGCGGCGCACGGTTGGGATCTCGAGGATGGCTGCGGCGAACGCATCAAGGAGCAACTGGCGCTCCTGCGGTGAGAGGTCCGCCCGCGGACGGAACAACACGACGTGAGCGATCATCGCGTCACCGATCGCGCCGGCGGTTCGTGTCCGGCCGGCCGCGTTCCGGCGGACCGGGTGGCGGGACGGCCGGCTCGCTCGGACGCGGTGGGGGCGACGGCTCGGGATTTTCGTCGGGTCGTGGCTCCCGGTTCGGACCGATCGGACGTTGCGGTGTGCTTGGCTCTTCGGTCCCCTGGTTCCGTTCAAACCGCCCGCGGCCGGCGAAGGGACGCGAAGCGGGCTCACGAAACACGTCGCCGTGCGGTTTCTCGCGCGGTGGACGGCCGTTCCTGTCGGTTTTCAGCGGGCCTGACGATTCACCCCGCTGATCGGGGAAAGGGTGTTTCGAGGCGCGCCGATCGGGCCGCCGCAACTCTCCGCGACGCGGACGATCCTCCCAATGAATCTTCGCGCGCAGCTTGTCCCCGTCCGGTCTTTCCCGGGGTGGGCGGTCTTCCCAACGGGTTTTGCCCTGACGCTGGTCGCGGTGCGGATTGTCGCGGGGTGGACGGTCCTCCCAACGGACTTTGGCGTGAGGCTCGTTGCGGTTCGGATTGTCACGTGGCGGCCGATCCTCCCAACGGGTTTGGGCGTGAGGCTCGTCGGGGCGCCGCATTGCACGCGGCGGCCGATTCTTCCAGTCGGGTCCAGGCGGACCTGAAGATCCCGTCCTTCGATCCGCAAACGCGCGCTTCGGTGGGCGCCAGCCCTGCCGCTCTTCACGAGGCGGCCGATCGTCCCTACTGGTCTTTGCGCGGAGCTTGTCGCCGCGCGGTTTTTCGCGGGGTGGACGATTCTCCCAACGGGCTTTGGCGTGAGGCTCGTTGCGGTGCGGATTGTCACGTGGCGGCCGATCCTCCCAGCGGGCTTGGCCGTGAGACTCGTCGCGGTACGGCGTTGCACGCGGCGGACGATTCCTCCAGTCCGTGGCGGGCGGACCGGAAGGTCCGGCTCTCCTGTCGACGGGCTTGTCCGCGAAACGCTGGTTGCGGTCGAACTTCTCTTCACGCCAGCGCTGGTTCCGCGCTTTCTTGGCGTCCTTGAACGTCTGGCGGGGATCGCGATGCTCTCCACCCGGCCGCCAGTCGCGGCTGCGGTGCTCGCCGCGCATTTCCTTCGCAGGCGGAGCTTTACGATCGCGCTGCTCTTCGCGATGGCGATCGCCTCCACGACCTCGCTGGCCGCCCGGGTGTCGATCGTCGCGATACTCACGCCGGGGCGGCCGCGCTGCTTCCGGCGAGTCCCACAGCTTCCCGCGCGCAAACCACTTCATCTCGGCGTCGGGATGCTTCTCTTTCAGCCGCTGAAACGTGGGCATGAGCTCTTCGCGCTCCGCGGCGCGGAACGCGGTCGGCAAGCCGTCGGCGATGATGGTCCAGTACGAATAACGCGGTGGCACTAGGTGATCCTCGCAGGGGGAAGGGGCAAGGGAAAGGGGGGAAGGGCTGTCTCAGTCATAAGGTCCCAAGAATGAGGCAATCAGAATCTGCCAAGTGAGCGCCGAGACGGGCCGCAATTTCTGCCATGCTCCCGCTCATCGACGCTGCAGGTCAAGCACTTAC
>DATDHP010000115.1:0-2222 GCA_036521515.1 Vicinamibacterales bacterium | reverse complement strand
TCTGCTGGCCAAGTACAACGGCAACCTCGCCGCCGAGAACAGCGTCGCCTGGATGTTCAGCCGGAAGGGGCAGATCTTCGTCGACAAGGGAAAGGTGGACGAGGACAAGCTGCTCTCGGCGGCGCTCGACGCGGGCGCCGACGACATGAACGACGACGAGAGCGCGTGGGAGATCGTCTCGGCGCCGGAGAGTTTCGAGTCGGTGCGCGATGCGGTGAAGGCGTTGGGCGTGGAGCCCACCAGCGCCGCCATTGCGATGGTTCCCCAGAACTACGTGAAGCTCCAGGGCAAGGACGCGAGCCAGATGGTCAGGCTCATGGAAGCGCTCGACGACCACGACGACGTGCAGAACGTCTGGGCGAACTTCGACATCGAGGAAAAGGAGATCGAGGCCTCCCTCGCGTGAGGATTTTCGGCATCGATCCCGGCTCCGAGCGCACCGGCTACGGTTGCGTGGAGACGGATGGGCGCCGGCCTCGCCTCGTGACCTGCGGCGCCATCGCGGCGCGCGCCGCCGACTCGTTTCCCGATCGCCTCGCCCGCATTCACCGCGAGCTCTCCGCGCTGCTGGTCTCCTGCCGGCCCGAGTACGTGGCGATCGAGAACCTGTTCCACGCCGCCAACGTGCGCAGTGCGCTGAAGCTGGGACACGCCCGCGGCGTCGCGATGCTGGCGGCTGTCGAAGCGGGGTGTCCCGTCATCGAGTACACGCCCGCCGAGATCAAGCGCGCGATCGTCGGTTACGGCCGCGCCGAAAAGCACCAGGTGCAGCAGATGATCAAGCTGCTGCTCGGCCTTGCGAAGCCGCCGTCTTCTCTCGACGCCGCCGATGCGCTCGCTGTGGCAATCTGCCATTTGCACTCGATGCCCCGGGGGATCGGGGACCGGGGACCGGGGATCGGGGATCGGGGAGCCGGATCCAGGATTGCTGAGGCCGGGCGCCGGCCGATCCCCGATCCCCGATCCCCGATCCCCGGCAAGCCCCGCACCTGGCGCCAATACCGTCCTCCCAACGGATGATCGCGTTCCTGCGCGGGCGCGTGGTCGACAAGCAACCGAACCGGATCATCGTCGACGTCCACGGTGTGGGATACGAGGTGTTCGTGCCGCTCGCCACGTTCTACGATATCGGCGACCACGGATCGGAGATCTCGTTGCACGTGCACACCCATGTGCGCGAGGAAGCGCTCCAGCTCTACGGCTTTCTCACTCCGATCGAGCTGCAGGTCTTCGAGCACCTCATCGCCGTCAGCGGCATCGGTCCCAGGCTGGCGATCGCGGTGCTCTCGGGCATTGAAACGCGGGAGCTGGTGGCCGCGGTCCAGCGCGCCGATGTCGCGCGGCTCACCCGCGTCCCCGGGGTTGGCAGGAAGACGGCCGAGCGCATCATCCTCGAACTGAAGGACCGCCTCGCGCGCATGGCCGTTCCTTCCGGTGTCGACACGGTCGCGGTTGCCTTGCCTGGCGACCGCCTGCGCGAGGACTTGATCTCGGCGCTGCACAACCTGGGCTATCATCGCCCGACAGCCGAAAAAGCCGTTGCCACCACGTTGTCCTCGAGCACCGAGCCGACCTTCGAGCAGGCGCTCCGTTCCGCGCTGCGGGAGCTGATGCGGTGAACGATCCGCGCCTGCTGACTCCGGCTCCCGCCGCCGAAGAGGCCCAGTACGAAGCGGGGCTGCGCCCGCGGCTGCTGGCCGACTACATCGGCCAGGATCGCGTGCGCGACAACCTCCAGGTCTCCATCGCGGCGGCGCGCGGCCGGGGGGAGGCGCTCGACCACGTCCTCCTCTACGGACCGCCGGGCCTCGGCAAGACGACGCTGGCCTACGTGATCGGGAACGAGATGGGCGTACCGGTGCGGGCCACCGCCGGGCCGGTCATCGAGAGGCCGGGCGACCTCGTCGCCATGCTCACCAACCTGCAGCCGCACGACGTCCTCTTCATCGACGAGATTCACCGGATGGCGCCGGCGATCGAGGAGATTCTCTATCCGGCGATGGAGGACTACGAGGTCGATATCGTCATCGGCCAGGGTCCGAGCGCGCGGTCGGTGAAGGTGCCATTGCAGAGATTTACGTTGATCGGCGCGACCACGCGGGCGGGGCTGCTGACCTCGCCGCTGCGCGCCCGCTTCGGCATCGTCCACCGTCTCGATTTCTACGCCGAGCGGGACATCGAGGAAATCGTCCGGCGCTCGGCGAGGATACTTGGAGTGCCCA
>DATDHP010000114.1:0-27623 GCA_036521515.1 Vicinamibacterales bacterium | reverse complement strand
GATACCGCGTTCGGCATTGTCCGCGCCGCGCGTCGTCGTGACGCGCACGATGCCGTCGCGGACGCGCACGCGCATGAGGCTTCCTTCAATCAGCCTGACCTCGAATCTCGTCCCGATATCGCGAGCGGTTCCGAGTGACGTACGAATGTCGATCGAGCGATTCGGCCCGGTGGCCGACCCTGTATCGACGAAGACCGCGCCACGCGTGAGAAAGACGGTGGACGGGCCGGCGAATGCGATTTCGCTGTTCGTGTCGAGCCTCACCTCGATCCCGCTGGCCAGCCGCAGCGCCGTGCGCGTCGTCGAATCCGTCTGCAGCGCCGAGCCGACACGGAGCGGAGTGCCGTTGTGGGTGGCGATGATGACGTCGGTGAACGTGCTGGTGGGAGCGGCGGTGTCGCGGCGCCATGGCACCACCGTGAGCGCGAGCATGGCGGCTGCGGCCAGCGACACCGCAGCCACGCGAGCGGCGCGGATGCGCCTGGCATGCCGGACCTCGTCGAGCCAGGCCGCGCGCGCGACGTGCCGCGCCCGGTCAGCGTGGGTGCCGGCAGGCGCCTGTCGGGGACCGGCCAGCTCCAGCAGTCGTTCGATGGCGTCCCGGCGATCGGTCATGGTTCCACTCCCGAGAGCGTGGCAAAGCCGTCACGAAACGCGTCGCGAGCCCGGGTCAGCAGCGACTCCACCGCCTTGGTGGTCGTGTCGAGACGTTCGGCGATCTCCCGCATCGAGAGGCCCTGGAGGTATTTCCACTCGAGGACGTCCCCGTAGCGGGCGGGCAGGTAGTCGAGCGTGAGCTGAACGAGCCGCGCCAGGTCCTGCCGTTCGAGTTGCTGCTGCGGATCTTCGAGACGGGCGGCCAGCGTTTCGAGCTGCGCGCGCACTTCCGGGACGTCGTCCAGCACGGTGACCTCCGTCTCGTCGTGCCGCCGGCAGTAGGCGGCAATCTCGCGGCGGCAGAGCGTGCACAGCCAGGTGAAGAGCGCGGCCTCGCCGCGCCACGTCCCGGCCTTCCGGATGGCCAGGACGATCGTCGCCTGGGCGATGTCCTCGGCTGCGTCCCTGAGCCGGACGCGCGCCGCGGCAAAGCGATAGAGCCGTGGATAGTAGGCGTCGAAGAACTCCTCGAAGGCGCGCTCATCGCCGCCCCGCATGCGCTGGACCAGGTCGCGATCGTGGGTAACGTCCATCTGCCGTGTGTTAGAGGCGCGGCGTGCGACAAATCCTTCGTGGGGCCTATTCGAATCAGGCGGACCCGAAGGTCCGCCTGTACGAAGACCTGGCGAATCCCATGAGTTCGTAGAGGCCGACCTTCAGGTCGGCCTGAGAGAGTGGCCTATGCCCGCTCGACGGCGAGCGCCACGCCGTTTCCACCCCCCAGGCACAGCGTCGCGATGCCGCGTTTCAGGCCGCGCTGCTGCAGAGCGTAGAGCAGCGTCGTCAGGATGCGTGCGCCGCTCGCGCCGATCGGGTGACCGAGCGCGACGGCGCCTCCGTTCACGTTGACCTTCTTCGGGTCGATCCCGAGCTCGCGCAGGACGGCGACCGCCTGCACGGAGAACGCCTCGTTCAGCTCGAACAGGTCCACGTCGTCGAGCTTCCACCTGATCTTCGTCGCCAGGCGTCGAACGGCCTCTACCGGGGTCATCAGCACGTACTTCGGAGCAAGCCCGCTCGAGGCCTGGCCGACGACCCGCGCCATTGGCGCGAGGTCGAGCGCAGCGGCGCGACCGGCAGACGTCACCACGAGCGCCGCGGCGCCGTCGTTGACCGGGGGCGCGTTGCCCGCGGTGACCGTCCCGTCTTTCTTGAAGGCCGGGCGGAGCGCGCCAAGTGTTTGCATGGTCGTGTCGGCGCGGATCGACTCGTCGCGGTCGACCACCAGGGGGCCGCCGCGTTTCTGGGGGATCTCCACGGGCAGGATCTCGGCCTTGAACCGGCCACCCTCGGTGGCTTCCACCGCCCGGCGATGGCTTTCCACCGCGTATTCGTCCTGGGTGCAGCGCCCGATCTGGTACTCGGTGGCGACGACTTCGCCCGCGTTCCCCATATGGCATTGCTCGAACGAGCACCACAGCCCGTCGTGAATCATCGAATCGAGCGCCTGGCCGTGCCCCATGCGCATCCCTTCGCGCAGACGCGTGAGCAGGTAAGGGCAGTTGCTCATCGATTCCATGCCGCCGGCGACCGCGATCTCCATATCCCCGGCGGCAATGCCCTGTGTGGCGACCATGACGGTTTTCAAACCCGATCCGCACACCTTGTTGATCGTCGTTGCCGACACGTGGTCCGAGAGTCCCCCTCCGAGGGCGGCCTGCCGCGCGGGCGCCTGGCCAACGCCCGCCGAGACCACGTTGCCCATCAGGCATTCCTCGACCCCCGCCGGGTCGATACCAGCGCGCCGGACCGCCTCTCGAATGACCATCGCGCCGAGCTGGGGCGCCGTGAGCTCCTTCAGGCCCCCGAGGAACTTGCCGGTCGGGGTGCGAACCGCGGAAACAATGACTACGTCCTGCATGCTGTCATTGTGACGCATCCAGGAGGGCTTCTGTCCCCCGGCGTGTTAACCACCAGGGCCGCGCGTGCGTTGTATCGTCAGTGCATCCGGCCGAAGCCGGGTGCAGGAGAACCGCGTTATGCCCATAGGAACGGTAGTTGTTGCGGCGCTCGCGATCACTTGCACTTTCGCGTGCATCGGCTACATCGCGTATGTGGTGCTCGAGGCGATGCGGTCGCGCCAACGCGCCCGGCTGACGAGTGAGTTTCAGCAAAAACTGCTCGATCGAGTCGGATCGACCCAGGAGCTGGGGGTGTTCCTGAGCAGCGAAGGCGGCGCGCGACTGGTCGCATCTCTGTCGCCGCGACCCGATGGAGGACCGCATCAACGGATTCTGCGGGCGCTGCAGGCCGGCCTCGTGCTCCTCGCGCTCGGCATCGGTCTGTTCGTCTACACGTTCAGCCGCGCGCTTTCGATCGAAGGCGAGGACGCGCTCGCCATGTTCGCCACTGTGTCGACGGCGCTCGGCATCGGTCTGCTCCTGGCGGCTGGCGCGTCCTATTCGCTCTCCAGGCGCATGGGCCTGCTCGACCATCAGGAGCACCGGGAGACACCACATCGCCTGCCATCGGCGTAGGAGTGGCGCAGCTCGACGACGCGGCGTTCAGCGCCTTCTACGAGAGCCACGTGCGGGCGCTCTGGGCTTACGTGTATCGGGTCACCGGCAACGGCGCGGATGCCGACGATGTCGCGCAGGAGGCGTTCCTCCGGCTGCTGCGCGCCGGCCCGGACACCGACGACCCGGAGCAGCGCCGGCGCTTTCTGTACCGGGTCGCCAGCAACCTGCTCGTCGATCGATGGCGGAAGAGGAAGCGCGACGAGCCGATTGAAGATCGACGCGCGGGCACGGAGCCTTCAGGAGCGAATAACCTGTCCGATCCACGTGACCAGGACGTCGCGCGAACGTTCGCCAGGTTGACCGCGCGCGATCGCGCGCTGCTGTGGCTGGCGTACGTGGAGGGCGAAACGCACGAGGAGATTGCTGCCTCGCTTGGAGTGGGGAAGCGGAGCATCAAGGTGCTGTTGTTCCGCGCCAGGCGGAGGCTGCGCGAGCTGTTACACGCGAGGGGACTGTCGAGGACGTCATGACCAGCTGGTTCGAGCTGAGTGATGAAGAGGATCGGTCGCTTGCCGCATTCATGTCGGAGGTCGCGGCACTGGCGGCACCATTGATCATCGGCGACCCGAGGCCGATCTGGTGGAAGGCGCAGCTCATCCGCCGGTGGGACGCCGAGCGCCGTGCGCAGGCGCCGCTCGATGTCATGGAACGCGTCGAAATCGTGGCTGGCCTTGCCGCCGCCGCCGCGCTCCTCATCTGGGCGGTCCCGACCGTCGGACGGGTCATTGCGGAGCCCTTCCTGAACCTATTGGGCTAGGAAGAAATGCCGTCGTTCACGCTTCTCCGTGCTCGCTTCTCGGTTCGTGTTCAGGTTCGGGGGTTCAGTGCTCGGTTCGCGGTTCTGGTTCGAGTTCTCGGTTCGTGGTTTGGTTCGGCATGCGAGGTGCCGAACGGAGAACCCTGAACCGAACGCCGAACCCGAACCCTGAACTGAACCTCGAACCTGAACAAGAACAGAGAAGTGAGAACCGAGAAGCGGGAACTCGCCGAGTTGCGGAGGCACACCTCTTGCCTCCGATCACCCGGGAGGCCAAAAATGATTCGCCGCTTACTGTTCAGCTCTGTGCTCGTCGCCACTCTCGCCGCCCCGAGTGCGTGGGCGCACCATCAGGTGGCCGGCCGAGCGCACCCGGCGGTAGCCACGGTCCGCATGACTCAGCCCGTGCTGGCGAGCGGCAAACCGCTCGCACCGGGGACGTATGAGCTCATCGTGACCGACGAACGCCCGCCTGCTCCATCCGGCGCCCCGAATGAATCACAGCGGTGGGTGGAATTCATCGCCAACGGCAACGTCGTCGCGCGCGAGATCGCCGAGGTGTTTCCGGCGAGCGAACGTCCCGTGGGGACGTCATCCGCGTCCGGCGCGCCTCGGGCCATCGTGCAGAGGCTCAGGACAGACAACTTCTTGCGCGTGGCCGTGAGTACTGACAGCGCCCGGTACCTGGTTCACATGCCCCTCAGTCAGCAGTAACCTGGATATCGCCGACGACGCCCTTGCCGAGCAGCGCCTCCATGCGGGATCGGACGATCCCCATGGAGCGCTCCACCTCTCGCTGCCACGCCGCGTCCCGTGCCCGAACGTGGAGCACGCGCCCCTTGAGCTCGACGCGCGTCACCTTGTCCATCGCCGGACCGACTGCCGTTCGCCACGCAAACGCAACTTTCTCCGGCGTCAGCGGAGCTCTGCTGAGAACCTCGGCTAGCGCGTGCTGCATGATTTGGTGGACGGGAAGCACGGAACGAAAGTGTATCCAATTCGATTGACAGATCAGCGAACGCTTCTGCGCGTCGTTGGAGATCGTCTGCGTTGCTCATGTCCCGAAGCTCAGGCAAGGCGGTCGCCAATGTCGAGTTGGCAAACGATTTCCCAATGAATCGATCATGTCTCGATGTCCCAATGCTCCAAATGTCGCAATCGATGCAACGATTGCAGATTGAAGATTGGTAGATACTGCGTACAGCCATGCGTCTAGTCCTCGCATCGTCCTCGCCGCGGCGCGCTGAACTTCTGAACGCGGCCGGGATCGAGTTCGACACGATGCCCGCCGACGTCGACGAGCGCGTGCATGACGGCGAGTCAGCGGAGCGTTACACACGCCGCGTCGCCGATGCGAAAGCCTGCATGGTCCTGGCGCGGTCGCACGGCAGGCCGGTCCTGGCCGCCGACACGGTCGTGGTGGTCGACGGGCACATCCTCGGCAAGCCCGCCGACGCGAACGACGCCCGGCGGATGCTGCGGCTGCTGTCCGGGCGCCGGCACGAGGTCGTCACGTCGGTCAGCGTGAGCCTCGGCGGCGAGAACGACACCTGCCCGACGGCGACCGGAATCGAGTGGACCACGGTTGAGTTCGCCCCGCTCAGCGACGAGGAGATTGCCTGGTATGTGGCCTCTGGCGAGCCGCTGGACAAGGCTGGCGGGTACGCCATCCAGGGCCTCGGATCCCGGTTCGTCACCCGTATCGAAGGCTCCTATTCGAACGTCGTCGGCCTGCCCATAGCTCTTGTGTATAAGTTGTTGAAAGCAGGGTAAGACGGCGATTGACCCAGCCGCCCGCAGGGGACTATCCTGAAGGGTGTCGTAGTCTCTCGTGAAGTCCTCATTATGAGCAAAAAAGCCGCAAGAATCGGGGTTACGAGCCTCGTGCTCGTCATGGCGTTCGCCGGGCTCCTGTACTCCACGATGGGCGAGAGCCTGGAGTACTACAAAAAAGTGGATGAGGTCATGGTGAATCCTCAGGAGTGGCACGGCAAGGCGCTGCAACTCCATGGGTTCGCCAAGGGCGTCGGCCGGAAGGCGGAGAGCCTTGATTGGCGCTTCGACATCCACAGCAACGGCAAGGTCGTCCGCGCCTACTACACCGGCATCACGCCGGACACCTTCAAGGAAGACTCCGAGGTGGTCGTAAAGGGCCGGCTTGCCGAGGACAACACGTTCCACGCGACGGAGATCATCGCCAAGTGCCCGTCGAAGTACGACCCGGCGGCGGCACCGGCGGGCACGTCCGGCACTGAGTAAGGGGGACAGCTCATGGCGTCCCTCGGATATTTCCTCCTGCTCGCGGCGTTTGTCGTCTGCGCGTACGCCGCAGCCATGTCGGTGGCCGGAGCGCGCCGCCGATCCCGTCGTCTCGTCGAGAGCGGCATCGGCGCATCGTATCTGATGACCGCGATCATGGGGGTCGCCTCCTCGGTCATCGTCTACGCCTTCGTCTCGGGCGATTACTCGATCAAATACGTCCAGCGGTACTCGGACTCGGCCCTGCCGCTCTTCTACAAGATCACCTCGTATTGGGGCGGGCTGGACGGCTCGATCATGTTCTGGGTGACCCTGTTGTCGCTGTTCGGCAGCGTCGCCGTCTACGTCAACAGGGAACGGCACCGGGAGCTGATCCCGTACGTCGTGGCGGTCATCGCCGTAGTGCAGATGTTCTTTCTGTACTTGATGATCATCCACAACAATCCGTTCTCGACCTACCTGACCGAGACCCCGGCCGACGGCACGGGCCTGAACCCGCTGCTGCAGAACTTCTACATGGTGATCCACCCGCCCACCATGTATCTCGGCTTCGTCGGCCTGACGATCCCGTTCGCGTTCGGCATGGCGGCGCTCATTACCGGCTACCTGGATGACTCGTGGCTGCGCGCGGTCCGCCGCTGGACGATGTTCGCGTGGCTGTTCCTGTCGATCGGCCTCGGCCTGGGGATGATCTGGGCGTACGAGGAGCTGGGCTGGGGCGGCTACTGGATGTGGGACCCGGTCGAGAACGCCGGCCTGCTTCCGTGGTTCACCGCGACGGCGTTCCTCCATTCCGTCATGGTGCAGGAGCGCCGCGGGATGCTGCGCGTCTGGAACGTGACGCTCGTCATCCTGACGTTCTTCCTGACGATCTTCGGCACGTTCATGACGCGCTCGGGGATCGTGCAGTCGGTCCACGCGTTCGGCGAAGACCCCGAGCTGGCGCGGATGTTCACGATCTTCATGGTCTCGACGCTCGTGTTCAGCTTCGGCTGGGTGATCTATCGCCTGCCGCTGCTGCGCGCGCGCAACGAGCTCGACTCGTGGATCTCGCGTGAAGCCGCGTTCATGATGAACAACTGGATCCTGCTTTTCTCGGCGTTCTTCGTGCTCTTCGCGACGATGTTCCCGACGCTGAGCGAGGCGATCCGCGGCGAGCGGCTCACGGTGGGGCCGCCGTTCTTCAATCAATGGATGTTGCCGGTAGGGCTGTGTCTGCTGCTGCTGACCGGCATCGGGCCGCTGCTCGCGTGGCGGAAGTCCACGATCTCGAGCCTGCGTGAATCGTTACTGTTCCCTGTGGGGCTCGGCCTGGCCGTCGGCGCCGCGGTGGTCGCGCTGGGCGTGCCGCTGTGGGCGTCCGGGCTCTGCTTCGCCCTCAGCGCGTTCGTCTTCGGCACCATCTCTCAGGAATTCTGGCGCGGCGCGCGCGTGCGCCAGGGCGTGACCGGCACGGATCTGTTCACGGCCCTCGTGGGACTGGTCGGCCGCAACAAGCGGCGCTATGGCGGCTACATCGTCCACCTCGGCATCGTCCTGCTGTTCCTCGGCTTTGCCGGGGAAGGGTTCAAGCAGAAGGGACAGGCGCTGCTCAAGCCCGGCGAGCAGATTGCCGTCGGCGATTTCGTGGTCCGCCACGACGCGTTGCGCGCGACGCAGGACGCCCAGAAGCAGATGTTTTCCTCGCAGGTGACGGTGCTGAAAGACGGGCAGCCGTTCGACACGATGTACCCGGCGAAGTGGTTCTGGTTCAAGAGCGATCAGCCGACGACCGAGGTCGCTATCCGCCGTGGCTTTGCCGAGGATGTCTACGTCGTGCTGGCGGCGTTCGACAACGCGACTCAGTCGGCCACGCTGGATGTGACGATCGCGCCGCTCGTGAACTGGATCTGGGTGGGGTTCGGCATCCTCGCGATCGGTATTCTGATCGCATTGCTGCCGGAAACGGTCTTTGCGTTCGCCACCGTCAAGGTCCCGACCAACGCCGCCACGACGTCGCTGCTCCTGCTCGCGTTGGTGCTCTCGCCGGCCGCAGGGTTCGCCCAGACGACCGGGCAGCTCTCCGAAAGCACCGAGCTCGAGAGCTCGCTGCGCAATGACATCATGTGCACGTGCGGCTGCCGGAGGTCTCTTGCCAATTGCGGCATGTACAACTGCCACGGCGATGTTGCGCAGACGACCAAGCTCAAGGGGATGATTGCGAAAGGAATGACGCGCGAGGAGATCGTCGCCGCGTTCGTGAAGGACTTCGGCGGCGAAGACGTGCTCATGTCGCCGCCCGACCGCGGCTTCAATCGTCTTGCCTGGCTGTTCCCGTACCTCGTGGCCGTGATGGCGCTTGCGGCCGTTGTCTTCACCGCCCGCCGCTGGGCGCGTCCGGCCACGCACGCGCTCGCCGGTGACGCCGGCGTCGATCAGGCCATGAACGCGCGCCTGGACGATGAGCTCCGAAACCTCGACTGAGCCTGAATCGCTCCAGCCCTGGCAGCTCTTCACCCTGGCCGGCCTGGCCGGGGCGACGATCGTCGTGTTCGTGTCGCGCGGCCAGTCATCGGCGGCGGCGGTGATCCTCCTCAGCCTGACGATCTTCACGGCCGCGGCGGTTGGCCTGGCGGCCTGGCGGACGTTCACGCCGATCTCGGCGAGCGACGAGCCCACCGGCTCGCCCATACTCGGCGGGCGCACGCGCGCGGCCCTCGAGCGCGAGACGGCGCTGGCCCTCAGGTCCCTCAAAGAGCTGGAGTTCGATCGCGCCATGGGCAAGGTGTCCGAAAAGGACTTCGCCGAGATGAGCGCGCGCCTTCGAGTGCGTGCCGCGGGGCTCATGCGGCAGCTCGACGCTGGCGAGGGCTATCGGGACATGATCGAGAAAGACGTTGCGAGCCGCGTGACGGCCCTCGTGCGCGGACCGCAACAGCCTTCACCGGCCGCTTCGACGGTCGGTCAGAGAGAGAGCGTCAAGCCGCCTTCGAAGGATCCGATCCCGCCGACCAAATTGTGCGGCGCCTGCGGCACCGTGAACGAAGCCGACGCGCTCTTCTGCAAGCATTGCGGCGCCGGTCTGGAGCCGACGAAATGAGTTCGCCTCGTTCGACGCGGGGGCTGACGCCCCCGCGCTACGCAGACAATCTGGTGGACACCGTAGCGCGGGGGCTTCTGCCCCCGCGGATCTGGATGCTGGGCGTGGTCGCGGGCGCGCTTCTCGTCGTCCCGGCGCATGCACAGGTGAACATGCCCGATCCCTCGCTGATTCACGGCAAGGCGATTCCCGCCCCCGAATTGCCGACCGGAACAGTGACCGTCCGGGTGGTCCGCGAAGCCATCGGCAACAACCTCGCCGGGCAGACGGTTCGCGTCACGACCGGCAGCGCGAGCCGTACGGACTCGACTGACGAACAAGGTCGCGCCGAGTTTCCCAACCTGGTGTCGGGTGTCGAAGGGCGGGCCGACGTCACGGTTGACGGCGAGATGCTCGTCTCCGATCCGTTCACGGTACCGGCGTCGGGGGGCCTGCGCGTGATCCTTGTCGCCGGGTTGAAACAGGCAGCCGAGCGGCGCCTGAAGCGGGAGGCCGAGGAAGCGGCCGCGCCACCGGTGAAGGGCACGGTGGTGTTCGGGGGCGCCTCGCGCGTCATCATGGAGTTCCGGGACGATCTGCTCCGGGTCTTCTACATGCTCGAGGTGGTCAACAACGCACGCAACCGGGTAGACATCGGCGGGCCGCTTACCATCCAGTTGCCGACCGGCGCTGGCGGTGCTGCGACGATGGAGGGCGCGTCGCCGTCGGTGAGCGTGAGCGGGGATGTGGTCACCGTGCAGGGGCCATTTGCGCCGGGCGCCACACCGGTCAATGTCGGGTTCGTGTTGAGCTACACCCGTCCTGACGTGACGATCGAGCAGGCATGGCCGGCGCCGACAGAGCAGATCACCGTCGGGATCGAGCGCATTGGCTCGGTGAACATGACGTCTCCACAGCTGACCGGCAGCCGGGATGTGCAAGTCGAGGACGGGTCGACTTACCTTCTCGGGAACGGGCCCGGGTTGCCAGCCAACGGCACGCTGACACTGCATCTGTCCAATCTGCCCGTGCAAAGCCGGACGCCGGTCTACGTTGGCGTCGGCCTCGCGCTCGCCGTGATGGCGTTCGGTGCCTGGCTGGCCTTCGCCGGGCGAACCCAGGATGAGGATCTGCGTCGCCGCCTGATCAAGCGGCGCGACCGCCTGCTCGGCGAACTGGCGCGGCTCGAGGAACGGCGCCAGCGCGAAGCCCTCGACGCGAAATCCGACGGGCGACGGCAGCGCCTGCTCACCGAGCTCGAACAGATCTACGGCGAGCTCGACGGCGTACAGACCGGCCCGCGGGGAGGCGGTCAGGGCGTCGCGGCATGACGTCGCGCTCCCTGTCGTTCACGCTTCTGGGTTCTCTCTTGCCACCCCGCCGCGCAAGCGTGCGCGGCGGGGGCCGCGGCTTCTCGGTTCGTGTCCAGGTTCGGCGGGCAGTTCGACGCGCCTGCGCGGTGAACCAGGGCTTCAACACCACACGCTGAACCGCGAGCACGGAATCGAACGCCGAACCGCGAACCGCGAACCGAACCTCGAACTTGAACACGAACAGAGCAGCGAGAACAGAGAAGCGGGAACGACTGTTTCTCTGTGCCCCGTCGTTGTGACCACAGCCTTGGATTTCGATCACCTGACGGTTGACGACGTCTCCCGTCACTTCGGCCGACGGCGTGCTCTGTCGCATGTGACCTTCCGGGCCGCTTCCGGCACCATCGTCGGCCTGCTCGGGCCGAACGGGGCAGGCAAGTCGACGATGATGGCCGTGCTCGCTACCCTCCTGCAGCCCAGCGCAGGGCGCGTCGGGTATGGCGGGCATGAGGCAGCCACCACTGGCGCAGGGCTGCGAGCATCGATCGGAGTCCTCGGCCACGACCTCTTTCTCTATCCCGAGCTGACGGCGCGCGAAAACCTGGCCTTCTTCGCGGGCCTGTACGGGCTCCGCACTCCCGCGCAGGCCGCCGACGCCGCCCTGGCGCAGGCTGACCTCGCCGATCGAGGCGACGACCCCGTCTCGAGCTTCTCGCGCGGCATGCGGCAGCGCGTCGCCCTCGAGCGCGCGCTGATTCACGCTCCGCGCCTTGTCCTCCTGGATGAGCCGTTCACCGGCCTGGACGATGCCTCGACGGCGGCGCTGGTGGCACGCCTCGACTCGCTCCGCGGGGCGGGCGCGATCGTGATCCTCGCGACGCACGACCTCGACGTCGCGGACGGTCTGCTCGATCATGCCGTCTTCCTGCGTGACGGCCGCATGATGGAGTCCGTTCCGCGACCCGAGGCATTACGCTCGACTTATCGCGCCGTCATGGCCAGGCCCCTTTCGTGAACGTGTCGTTCCCGCTTCTCGGTTCGCTTCCCGGTTCGTGTTCAATGTTCGAGGTTCAGTTCTGGGTTCGTTGTTCGGGTTCCGGGCTCGTGGTTCGGTGTTCGGCGTTCGAGGCTTTGCTGCCGCGCCGGCGAGCGAATCACCCTCCGAACCTGAACACGAACCGAGAAGCGAGAACCTGGAAGTGTGAACGACACCGATGTTTGGACGGACCGTGTGGCTCGTGCTCCTCAAGGACCTCACGGTTGAGGTCCGCAGCCGGGAGATTGCCTACACGACGCTTTTCTTTGCCATCTCGTGCGTGCTGGTGTTCGCGTTCGCACTGGTTCGGGAAGGCCGGCCCGTCGAGGACGGGGCCGCCGGCATTCTGTGGATTGCCATTGCGTTCGCCGGCACGCTCGCGCTTGGCCGTGCGTTCGAGCGCGAGCGGCAGTCGGAGACCCTTCGTGCCCTGCTGCTGGCGCCGACGGACCGCCCGGCAATCTACGTCGGCAAGCTGCTCGGTATCGTGGCGCTGCTCCTCGTAGCCGAGATCGTGCTGATCCCGCTCGTCTCGATCCTCTTCCAGGCGCCGTTTCTCGAGCACCCGTTCTGGCTGGCGGCGATCGTCCTGACCGGCACCCTGGGGTTCGCCGCGGTAGGGACGCTCTTTGCCGCCATGCTCGTGCGGGCCCGGAGCCGTGATGTGCTGCTGCCGGTCCTGTTGTATCCCATCACCGTTCCGGTCATCATTGCCGGAGTTCGCGGCACGGCCGCGCTGCTGCAGCCAGAGGTCGATGTGGCGATCGTGCAATTCTGGGTCGCGCTCCTCGTCTTCTTCGACGTGGTGTTCGTGACGCTTGCGCTGTGGACGTTTGAACCGCTGATGACGGATTAATCTGAACTCTGAATGTGAACGTGACGTTCACTCTTCTGGGTTCTCGCTTCTCGGTTCGTGTTCAGGTTCGGGGTTCAGTTCCCGGTTCTCTGTTCGAGGTTCGTTCGGAGTTCGCTGTTCGGGAACCGTGAACCCCGAACCCGAACGCAGAACCGAACCCCGAACCTGAACACGAACGGAGAAGCGAGAACATGGAAGTGTGAACGACGAGGTTCTTTGATGCCGAAGTGGTTTACTCCTGCAACTGTCGTGTGCGGGCTGATGTTCGCCGTGGCGCCTGTGCTCATCGCCGATGCGCCCTACGAAGCGACGATGGGACTGGTACAGAAGATTTTCTACATCCACCTGCCGTCCGCCTGGCTCTTCCTGCTTGGCGCGATTGTCTGCGGGGTTGCCAGCGCGCGCTACCTGTTCGGCGGCAACCCGCGGCACGACCGGCTGGCGTGGGCGGCGGCGGAGCTCGTGGTGGTGTTCGGGTTGATCACGTTGATTACCGGCCCGCTCTGGGCGCGGCGGTCGTGGGGGACGTGGTGGGTCTGGGACGCGCGCGTCACCTCGAGCCTCGTGGGCTGGATGATCGCGTGGGCTTATCTGATCCTGAGAAAGTATGGGGGCCCCGGGTCGGACAAGCTGGCGGCCGGGCTCGCGCTGTTCGGCATGGCGAACGTGCCGTTCATCTACGTCTCGGTGAACTATTGGCGCACCATTCACCCGGCGACGACCGTCGTGCCCACGCTGCCAGTCTCGTTCGGCATCCCGCTCTGGTTTTCGTTCGCGGCGTTCCTCCTGCTGTTCGTGCTGCTGCTCCGGATGCGGGTCCTGCTCGAGGAGCAGCGCGCACGGCTCGATACGCTGTATCTTTCCATGGACGAGTAACGCGATGGACTTCCTGAAACGCGCGTGTGTGGTCCTGACCTTGTTGTTTGCGCTTGCCGCCGTGCCGGTCTTCGCTCAACAGCCGGCGCAGCCCGAGCAGACGGAAGAATTCATCCCGCTGGATCAGCTGCCGCCGCAGGACCAGCTGCCGGCCGCCCCGCTGCTCATTGCGGCTTACGCAGTCCTCGTGCTCGCGCTGTTCGCTTACGTGGTCTCGGTCGCACGGCGCCTGGCCATCGTGCAGCGCGAGGTCCAGCGGCTCGAGACCGATCTGAAGCGGGGAAGCCGGGCCTGATGCCGACGGCAGCGCATTTCCTGTACATCCCGGGAGTGCTGCTGCTCGGGATCGTGATCGGCTGGATCCTGGGGTCCCGCGCCGCCGCGGACGCTTACGCCGCGGAGCTCCGGAAACGTAAACCCTGACTCACGACACACCGAGGCAGCGAGGCGCTGAGATGCGACGCGTGTTACCTCGGTGCCTCTGTGCCTCGGTGTGTCGGATTCGTGAAACGCGGCTATCGGCCAAGAGCAAGCCGCTGGGCGAGCACCTCCGGCAGACCTGCCGCGATGATCTTGGCCTGCGCGGTGGCGACGTCGTAGGGCACCCGCATGATCGTGAGCGCGCGGGCCTCGGTGTCGAGCATGCCAAATGCGGCTTGCGGATCCCCGTCACGCGGCTGACCCACCGCACCGCAGTTCACCAGGTACCGCGCCTCGTGGTCGACCGCAATGCGGAACCGCGGTCCTCGCGGGTGGGGCATCGTCTGCAGGTCGCCGTTGCGCCCCTTGAGTGAGAGCCGGAATGCCGCCGGCACGTGCGTGTGACCGTAGAGGCAGAGCGGCGCGCGCGCGGCGCGCAGCGCGCGCGTGGCGTCGAGGTCGTCGAAGATGTAGCAGTCCTCGTCGAACGGCGCGCCGTGGCAGATCTCGACGAATGGATCGACCATGACCGGACCCCTGGGCAGCGCCGCGAGCCAGGCACGGTTGTCCGCCGTCAGCGCCGCGGCCGTCCACTCGATCGCCTGGCGCGCCAGGTAGTTGAAACCCTCGACGTCATCGAGGCCGGCCGCCACCTTGTCGTGGTTGCCACGGATGAGCGTCGTCGACGGGAGCGCGCGGATCCGATCGACCACTTGGTTCGGATCGGCGCCGTAGCCAACCAGGTCACCGAGGACGAGCAGACCCTCGTGGTCGCCGCCCGCAGCGAGCGTGGCCTCCAGGGCCTCGAGGTTGGCGTGAATGTCGCTGATGACGAGATACCTCATTTAACGCACTGTCGGCCCCCACGCAGCCGCGGAGACGTGGAAACGCGGAGGATTCCAGGAAAGCCCATCGCCGCGCTTCCACGCCTCCGCGGCGCGTGGAAGTAAGAAAAGGGGTTCAGTAACCGATCCACTCCAGCAGACGATCCACGACTTCATCTATCGGGCGCGACGCGTCGACGCGGACGTGTGCCTGGCCGTACGCGACCTGGCGCCGCATGAAGAGCTGTTCCATCTGTTCCCGGTCGGCAGCCAGCGGCCGCCGGCCGTCAGGAGGGACGCGGTCGAGGATGCGGGTGAGGGGCACGTCGAGCCACGCCACGGCGCCGTCGGCAAGCATCGCGATGCGATTGTCGGGATCCACGAAGGTGCCGCCGCCGGTGGCCACGATAACGTTACGCTCTGGCAGCAACTCGTGCAAGATGCTGCGTTCGGCCTCGCGGAAATACGCTTCGCCGTTCTGGGCGAAGATCGAGGCGACCGACCGCCGCTCGCGCGACTCGATCCGCTCGTCGATGTCTTCGACCCGCCAGCCGATACGCCGTCCCAGGGCGCGCGCCACCGACGTCTTGCCCGCCCCCATGAATCCGACCAGATAGAGCTTGTCCGCCCTCACGCGCGCAACGACTCGAGCACGGAAAAGAACTCCGGGTACGAGACGGCGGCCGCTCCGGCATCCTGGATCGTCGTCGGCCCGGTGGCCCCGAGCGCCGCGATCGCAAACGCCATGGCCAGCCGGTGGTCGTTCTCGGCATCCACCTCGCCGCCGCGCAGCCGCGTGTGGCCGCGCACGTGGAATCCGTCTGGCGCTTCCTCGATGTCCGCGCCCATGCGCCGGAGCCCGTGGGCCAGCGAGGAAATGCGATCGCTTTCCTTGACTCGAAGCTCCGCGGCGCCGGTCACGCGCAGTTCGCCGCCGTGCGTGGCGAGCGCCGCCAGCACCGGCAATTCGTCGATGACGCCGGGGACCTCCTGCGGCGTGACTTCCACGGACACCAGCCCCCGATGACGAACGGTGACGTTCCCTGTCGCCTCTCCCGCGGTGACGCGCCCGGGCTCCACGTCGATGGCCGCGCCGAAGCGGCGGAGGACGTCGACGATGCCGGTCCGCGTGGGGTTGAGGCCGACCTCTTCGATTCGGACTTCCGAGTGGGGCAGGGCGGTGGCGGCGACCATCCAGAACGCCGCCGACGAGATGTCGCCGGGGACCTGGACAATCCGGCCGGCCAGCCGCTGGCCACCTCTGACGGCCACCGCCGTGCCGGCCCGCAGCACCTCGCCGCCGAACGCTTCGAGCGCTCTCTCCGTATGATCCCGCGTCGGGAGCGACTCGACCACGCGGGTGATGCCGTCAGCGTGAAGGCCGGCGAGCAGCACCGCGCTCTTGACCTGCGCGCTGGGCACTTCGGGCTCGAAATCGATGGCCGTCAGGCGCGCGGTGCCCTCGATCGCCAGCGGCGGGCGGCCGCCGGAGGAGGCAATCCGTGCGCCCATGCGCTCGAGCGGCACGATGATGCGCCGCATCGGCCGGCGCTGCAGCGAGCCGTCGCCGGTGATCGACGTGCGGAATGGATGGGCGGCGAGAATGCCGGCCAGCATGCGCATCGTGCTGCCAGAGTTGCCGGCGTCGAGCACCTGCGAGGGCGCGACGAACCCCCGCGGCCCGCGTCCCCCCACGGTGATCCGCACGCCGCCGCGATCGCTCCCGATCTGCTCGATGCGAATGCCGAGCTCCCGGAGGCAGCTCAGCGTGGATGCGCAGTCTGCGCCGGTCGAATACCCTTGGATCGTGGTGGTCCCTTCGGCCATCGCGGACACGAGCGCATAGCGATGGGAAATGGATTTGTCACCGGGCGGGCGCACGCGACCGCGCACGCGGGCGGCCGGCTGCACCAGCACCGTGTGAGAAGAGGACATCTCCGAACTATAGCAGGTGCCTCAACCGGCGTTCTATAATCGAAAGTGATCGATGACCCGCGGAAACTCCGTCCGTCTCGACTTCCGCAGCACCTTTGACATGCTCGATCTCGTCCAGGTGGTGAGCGACCACATCGGCCGGCAGGCGGGCCTGGATGACGAGGCGCTCCACTGGGTCAGTGTGGCGGTGCGCGAGTCGGTGATCAACGCGATCAAGCATGGCAACGGCAACGACGAGTCGAAGCGCGTGCATGTCGAGTTCACACCGCTGACGACGGAGACGCCGCCCGGCATCGCCATTCGCGTCAGGGATGAAGGCGGCGGCTTCGATCCCTCGACGCTGCCCGATTGCTGCGCCCCCGAAAACGTTCTCAAGAGCAGCGGCCGCGGCATCTTCCTCATACGCAGCTTCATGGACGAGCTCACGCTCCGGCGCGCGCCCGAAGGCGGGATGGAAGTGGTCATGGTCAAGCGCGCGCAGCCGCAGCGGGTGTGATCATCTGCAATCTTCAATCTTCAAGTTTTTCATCGATGTGAAGATTGCAGATTGACGATTGAAGATGCATGCCTGACCCCCTCTTCCTTGCAACTGCGACGGAAATCGTGCTGCGCGCGGGCGAGATCCAGCTGGCGGGTCAGGCGTCGGGGTTCCGCGTGGACAAGAAGGGCGCCATCGACCTGGTGACCGAGATCGATCTCCAGTGCGAGCGCATGTGCCGCGCGCTGCTCGCGGACCGGTTTCCCGGCCATGACATCCTCGCCGAGGAGCTGGGCGGATCGACTGACGGGCAGGCCCGATCGCGGTATTGCTGGGTTTTCGACCCGCTTGACGGCACCACGAACTACGCGCATGGGCTGCCGATCTACTGTGCCTCGCTCGGGCTCGAAATCGATGGCCAACGCGAGGTGGGCGCCGTCTACGACCCGACGCGCAGGGAACTGTTCACGGCCGAGCGCGGCGAAGGCGCCTACCTGAACGGGCGGCGGCTCACCGTGTCGGAAACGTCCACGCTGCTCGATTCGCTGCTCGTGACCGGCTTTCCGTACGACGTGCACCAGAAGAACGGCGGGGAGCTGGTTGGGCTCTTTGGCGCCTTCCTGGGTCGCGCGCGTGCGGTGCGGCGCCTGGGCTCGGCCGCGCTCGACCTCTGCTACGTGGCGGCGGGCCGTTTCGAGGCGTTCTGGGAACAGCACCTCTACCCATGGGACGTGACGGCCGGCGCGCTGGTCGTCGAGGAAGCCGGCGGCCGCGTGACCGGGATGGATGGCACACTCTTCGACCCCGCCGCCGCGCACCTCGTGGCGTCAAACGGGCTGGTGCACGACCAGCTGCTTGCTGTCATCCGCGAGTTCCGCATCGAGCGTGCTCGAAAGCGGACACACCCGGCCTAGTCCTGGACATCCCGTAACGTTTTCGCCGATCGCGCGGTGGCATCAACTCTGCTCGAACCGTAGCGAAGCCGCGGTTGCCCGGCCAAATTCAGGTTGTGCACCTTTGGCCGGGCAAGCACGGCCGATGGAGGGCCTGATGCACAGAATCGGATCCTGTCTGCTCGCGGCGTGCGCGAGCATCGCCGCCAGCGTGCAACCCGCGTCTGCCCAGCAGACCTTGAACTTTACGCTCGGCTACTTCGCGGTGCGCGGCGAGGATGCGCGCGGGTCTGGCGACGTGCTGCTCGACAACCGCGACCTGCTCGTATTCGATATCGGCGACTTCAACTCCGCGAGCATCGGAGGGGAATGGCTTGTGCCGCTGGGCCGATATTTCGAGGGTGGCGCCGGTCTCGCGTTCTCGCGGCGGACCGTGCCGAGCGTCTACGCCGACTTCGTGGATGCCGACGGCAGCGAGGTCGACCAGGATCTCCGCCTGCGCATGATGCCGGTATCGTTCACGGTTCGGGTGCTGCCGCTCGGCCAATCCTCGGCCCTGCAGCCGTACTTTGGCGCGGGCCTCGGAATTTTCGCGTGGCGCTACAGCGAATTCGGAGAGTTCATCGATTTCAGCGGCGGCCGCAACATCATCTTCCGCGATGAGTTCGTCGCCTCAGGCACCGAAACCGGTCCGATCGCGCTCGGCGGGATCCGCTTCGCCGGCAACACGCTCAGCGGGGGCTTCGAGGTGCGGTATCAAAGCGCCGACGCAGCGCTGGGCTCCGAGTTCGCGCACCTCGGTCCGGATGCCCGCATCGACCTTGGCGGATGGACGTATCAGCTGACCGTCGGGTATCGATTCGGAAGGTAAGACGTCGGGTATGGAGTCGCAAGGTAAAATCCCTTCTGGTGAGCGAAGCGGTCATTCGCGGCGCCGGTCTCGTGCTGACGGCCATCTATGCCTTGTTCATCGGCTGGTTGCTCGTTCGTCAGCCGAGCACGCTGGCCGAAGTCACCGGCACGCTGTCTTCCGCCGCCGGCATCTACCACATCGACCAGCTGGCGTTCGATGATGGGCTGCGTTACTTCCGAAATGACCAGTTCGTCGAAGCCAGGGCGGCTTTCGAGCGGGCGGATCCCGCCCGCCGCGACGCGTTGACGCAGTTCTATATCGCCTACAGTTTCTACCGGCAGGGTTGGGGTCGCCTCTACGCCGACGACACGCTGTATCGAGAAGGGTTGGAGGCGATCGACCGCGCCATCACGCTCGCCCCGGGCGGCCGGCTCGTGGTCGAGCATCCAGGCCAGCAGATTCGCACGGCGGACGAGTTACGGGCCGAGCTCGAGGCAGGCTTGCGGCGGGAGGCGTCCGACCTCAACCCGTTGCGCGTCTTCGGAGAGCGCAGATGACCGCAGCGCGCGAAGCGATCGTCCTGCCGTCTCTCTTCCTCACCGTGGCGCTCGCCGGCGGCGTGCGGCCGGGGGCGCCGCTCGTGCTGGCGCCGCCCTCTCTCTTCGCTCTGGTGCTCGCGGTGCTGCTCGCTGGCGTGCTGGTGCAGAGCGGCGCTCTCGATCCGCTGCGGCTGATGAACGCCTCACGCTCCGCCCTCGCGAACGGCAACGGCATGGTCGTGCTGGGCGCGCTTCTCATCGCGAGCGCGCAGGTCTTCTCGCTGCTGACGCCCGAGTCCGGCCTCCCGCGCATCCTCTTCAGCGTCTACTTCCTGGTACTGATGTTCCACACGATGGCCGCCGGCCCGGATCGCGTGCGCCTGCTGCGCAGCCTGGGCGTGACGTTCGGCGCGGCGTTCGTCCTCAAATTCGTGGTGCTCGACGCGCTCGCCGACCCTGCGAGCGGCCGTCTGGGGCGCGCGCTCCAGATGCTGTTCGAGGGGGTGACGCTCGGCGCGCTGACGCAGGGCGTCCAACATCCAGCCGCTGGATACGTCGCGTTCCTGACTGTTGGGATGTTTCTGGTCTCGGTCTGGATGTTGCCAGGGCGCACCGGGACGAGTGAGCGCCCGTTTTCAACCGGGCTCGGAGATGCAGAGAGGCGGAGAATATCGTCCTCCTCGACAATGGAGACCAGCCGGTGAGCTATTTTCAGTGGCAGTCGCCGCTGCACTGGTTTGGTGTCACGCTGGGATCGTCAATCTGGCTGGCGATTTCCGGTGCTGTGCTGCTGGCGCACGGGCACCGGCTCGCGGGCGGCGTGTTCGTATCGGGGTTCGCAGTGCTGGCGGCGGTTGCCTGGGCGGCGTGGGCGCAGCGCGCCAGGATCTCCGCGTATCATTCGTGGCAAGGCTGGCTCATGGGAATGTGGGTCGTCGGACTCCTGGCGGCCGCCATGACCCACGTCACGGAGAGCTACGCGGCGCTGAACCTCGACGCCGCCAGCCTCCTGTTCCTGTATGGAGGGATCGGGATTGGAGTCCCTCTCCTGATGGCCGACGGCTATTGCCGCCAGTGGTCCGGGGGCCATCGCGGCGTGTTCGGTGCGCTGTTCGATCTCATCGCGGGCTTCGTCTAGCCACTCGGGTCGAAGCGATCGTCCTGCCGTCTCTTCCTCGCCGGTCTTGATCAAGTCTGTTTTGTCGACTGAAGAGCGATGAAGACCGCTTGTAGAAAAGAAGCTTGTTCTTCGAGGGCCCCCCGCCTGTTCGAGCGGGCCGGCCGGCACGTTATACACCGTACGGGGATGGTCTGGCGGCATCACAGGTGCCGGAGCCTTCGCCGATTGAGTTGTGCAGCTGCCGGCGCCAGCGCTCCAGACTCTCTAACTGTGAGGTAGACAATGCAGCGACTAGTGCGTGCATCCCTGGCGCTGTTACTGCTTTTCACGGCACTGCGGGGCGTGTGCCACGCACAACCGCCTGTCAGGACAAGAATCGAAGTCGAGTCCCCGGACGAGACCACCCGCGCCACGATTTTGACCGACGCGAGAGCGAAAGTGCGGGCGGCATCGGCAACACACGTGCTCGTGGAGGAGGACCAAGGTACCGCTGAGCGTTTCATCCGTTTCAGGGCAGAAGCTGTCCAGAACGCCAATAAGGAGCGCATGGGGGTCGTGCTTGCCATCCTGCTGACCCGATCGCCCTCCCAGGGCGAGCACGACATCCTGTGGCTGAGGGCGCGGTTCGTGCCCGTGGGTGGCCTCAAGGCCGCAGTCGAGGAAGAGGTCGCGCGCGCTCTTGAATGAATGAGGGCCACTCATGGACGTCGTGAAGCTCGAAGAGTTTGTCAGGAGGCATGGGCCCGCGGTCGTGGTCACGGCCGTGGCCGTGTGGGCGACGGCGCGGGTCGATGCGGGGAGAGCTTACAGGGAGACCGTGGACGCTCTCAATGCTGCGATCGTTCGACTGAAAGAGGACGTGAAGTCGCTGACCGACCAGCGTGATGACCTCCTGGCCAAGCTCGCATTTGAAAGAGAACGATACACGAGGGGGACAACCTGGTACTCCGAGGGGCAGGAGACTGAGCGACCGAGTTACACCGAGTCGAGCCACTCGGCGTTTTCGAAGGGAAGCGAATGACACCCATCCCGCGCGTGTGTCTCCTGAGCCTCGTTGGCTCGTGTCTGCTAACCGCGATGCTGGCCGCGCAGGGCAAGCCGACCTTTCCGCAAGGCGGCAGAGCCTCGCAGGCGGCCAATGTACGCGTCGAGATCGTGCAGCTGCGGAAGCTTCCCGGACCGGCCTACGAGGTTCGCGTGCGGCTGACTGGCTGGGCCGGGAATCGGCAGCCGCAGGTGCTCCTCTTTGTTCAAGAGCAGAAGGGACGCAGGTTCTTTCTTGCGGCCGATCGCGATGCGAACGGCCGGCCATTGTTCCCGACGAGGTCCAAGTTGGACCCGCCCGTGGAGGCCACGTCCGAGTGGACATCGAAGTTCTCGTCGCCGGTCGGTGACGCTCCGGTCAGAGTGCTCGCCGTCGCGTGCATACCGGGCGCGCGCGCGAGCCTCTACCCGGAAAAGGAGGCCGACGCCTTCAAGTACCTGCCGTTTGGCGAGGCTGCGACGGAAGAGCAGCTGTTCAGGATTCTCGCGGAATTCGACTGGCGACCTGTCGGGTACACCGACTTGAAGGTCGACTCGAGTGTCTTCTGACTCGACTCGGGTCCTTCGGGTCCTTCGGGTCCTCCTGATTACACAGGGGGTTTCTGACCTCCGGTGCGGCCCTGTCCCGCGAGGGGCCGGTCCGCCTTCTGACGCCGTCGGAACCACAAAAACAGCGGGATCCCTGCCGCGCGCGTCTACCGCGATGAAGCAGCCGCGCGTTCGAGCCGAGCCGCCACGCCGACCATGCCGCGGCGCCGCGCCCAATCGGCAGCGGTTCCACCGTCCTTGCCCTTCGCTGCCGGGTCGGCGCCGGCTGCTACCAGCGATTCCACGATCTGCAGCGCTTTGGCTTCATCATCCGGCAGCCTCCAGAGCAGCGTGTGGCCGTCCTGGGTGACGACCCGGGCGCGGCGGGGGTCCTCCGCCAGGATCTCGCGCACGCGCTCGGCGTAGCCGTGGAAGCAGAGCGTCCAGATGTCGCGACTGTATCGACTCAGGAAGTTCACCATCTCCATCTTGTCGCCGTACGCCGCCCAACTGATGGGAGTCCCGTGGTAGCTCGACTCGCGTGGATCGACGTCGGCGCCGCGTTCGACCAGGAGCTTCGCTGCGCCGAGGGCGTTGCTCGCGGCAGCCTCGTGCAGGGCGCGCCTGCCCGTGTGGTCCTGGATCTCATGGGAGAAGCCGATATCGAGCAGGAGCGCGAGCACGTCAGGCCGATCACGTTGTGCCGCGGCGAACATCGCGACAGGCGATTGCTGATAGTCAGGATAGGCGACCAGCAATCGCCGCGACTCGTCGCGATCGAGCCGGAAGCACGCATCGAGGAATCGCTCGTGCTCGTCGAGGGCAGGAACGGACCGCGCGGCGCCATGACGCGCCAGGAGATCCGCCATCTCCGGAAGGCCCGCCGTCAGAGCCAATTCGTACAGACTGCGCCTGGGAAAGCGCCTGTCACGCGCGGGCGCGGCGTTCGGGTGTGCGCCGTGGGCCAGCAGCCATTCGGCGAGCGGCATGTTGCGTTTCTTCACAGCCGTTTCCAGCAGGAAGCGCGCGCCGGATCCGTACGCACCCATGTCGAACATCGCCCAGTCCGGATCGCTCCATGCTGCGCCGCGCGCGGTGTGGACGGTGTGCTTGTAGACGAGCTCGAGCCACCAGAGGATGTCGCCGCTGAAATGCGTGTCGTACAGGACCTGAATGTCGAACGGCTCGGCGCCGCGCTCGAGCAGCAGCTCGAACAGCGCCGTCGCGTACGGCTGACGCGGCGAATCCTGTTCGCCTTCACCAGCCACGCCGGCGAGGACCGTGTAGCGCGCGTCACCGGCCATGTAGAAGTCGTTGGGATCCGCGCCGTTGTTCAGCAGCAGCCGTGCAATCTCCAGTGCATTCTCAATCGTGGGCGGGTGCGTGAACCGCGCGTAGGCCAGATACACGATAGGCGTCCAGCCGCGGGGTCCGCCGCGCGTACGCGCGCTGTCCGGTCGCGCAGCGAGAACCCGTGCCACCTCGTCCCGATTGCCGCTCACGATCGCGGTGTAAATGCTGTCACGGCCGATCGAGCGATCCTGCGCGAGCAGGCGCTGCGCCGCGTGGTCGTACATCCGATGGTTCCCCCTGCCGTGCACATGATGGTCCCAGCATGCTGATTGCAGGAACGTGGCGATGCAATCGGCATGTTGAATGTCGTCCGCGGTTCGTGCGCCGGCGCCGCGCTCGGTCAAGACGCGGAGGGCGTTTGGCTTTCGCTGCCTGGTGGCCCACTGCAGGGGCGTGCAGTCAGGAGCCGGCCACCACTGATCGGCTCGAGGGTTGCACGACGCGTATGCCTTGAACGGCTGATCGATGGCGCCAGCATCGCGATCGAGAATGTCACTCACGCGATCGGCGCGATCGAAGGTGATCGCATCGAAGAGGTCGATATCGGCGTCGAGGATGAGATTCGCCGTCGCCATGTGCCCGGCATGGGCAGCCCAGCCGGCGGGCGTGGCGCAGTACTTCCCGTCACGCGTTCGCGGGTTGGCGCCGTGCTTCAACAGCACCGCGACCGCGTCGTCGTTGCCATGGAATGCCGCCGCATGGAGCGGCGTGTACCCGGACGCGCCGTCCACTGCCGTTTCCTGATCGTCCTGCATGTTGACGATCGACAGCCCCGAGCGGTGACGCATGATCGTACGGAGCAGCGTCTCGATGACGCGTCCGGACGCGCGGCTGCTCGCGTGCACGAGGAGCCGCGCCCATTGGCGGTTGTTCGTCGGCGACAGGGCTTCGGGGTTTTCGCGCACCAGCCGCTCGATCTGGTCCGACCGTTCGAGGGCGATGGCGGCGGGCAGCGCAAGCGCGGCGCCCGCGTCGATGAGCAGGCGCACCATCTCGTGTTCCCCATCCAGGGCTGCTTGATCCAGCGGCGTCAGCCCGACGGCGTCCTCGAGATCGAGGTCGGCACCGAGGTCAATCAATGCGACGAGCGCCGCGACCTGCTTCTTGACCACGGCGAGGTGCAGCGGCGTGCGTCGTCTATTCGTCCGATCCATCCGCTGATGGAGATCGGCGCCCGCTGCGGCGAGGCCGCTGATCACGTCGGACTCTCCCATCGCGACCGCGGAGAACAGCGTGTGTCTGGCACCGTGCGCGAGGAGATACCGCGCAACGTCGACATGCATGGCGGAGTCGAAGCACACGGCCCAGCCGAGCACATCGAGCTCGTGCGTGGTGTCTCCGCCAATCGGGTCGGCGCCGTGTTCGATGAGCAGCGTGACGACCGCGAGGTCGCCGCGTTCGGCGGCAAAGTGAATGGGAAACGCGTGGTCTCCTTCGTCGCGGATGTTCGGATCGGCGCCGCGTTCGAGCAGCGTTCTCACGACGGCTTCGTGCCCGGAGCCGAAGTGCAGGGCCGTCCGCGAGCCCGAATTTCCTGGCAGTGCGCCGCGCTCGTTGACGATCGCGGGATGTTGGTCGAGGATCGTCGCGACCCTGGCGGCGTCCCCTTTGCCGGCCGCGGAGAGCAGCGCCGGAAGCGGCGTCTCCGAGGCGCGACCATCGCCGACGGCGCGCGTGAGAGCAATCCAGCTCTGGTGCCCCCGTTCGCGCGCCAGGGCGTGCTGCACAGTGCGCAGCGTGGGTGGTGAGGGTGCGCCGGGGTAGGCGCGAGCCAGACGTGCGCGGGCCTCTGGGTCGCCTTCGCGGACCGATTTCAACCAGCGCCTGGCAGCCTTGCGGAGATTGTCGATGGCGGTCACGGACGCCTCCTTCCGTTCGTGCCTGACGTCCGCTTGGTCCAGGCCGGAAGAAGGTTCGAATGCAGGATCGAACCAGGATGGGTGGGAGGTGACTCCCTTGCCGCGGACAGGAGGCGCCCCAGCGCGCGCTGGGATCAGTGTGCGCGAAGGCACGGACGCTGTCAAACAGCCGGGGCGAGGTGCGATGGTGGGGAAGGGCGCCGCCTCATGGCGTTGGTCAGTAACAATCAACGGCGCATGAGGTATCCACTCGGTCAGGATCATCTGCAGATGCTTCTGACGGTGCCACCGGACGAGCGTGTCTGGCCGCACGACCGTGAGGAGCTGTCGCCAATCGATCAGCCACGCGAGCGCGAAGCCTTCCCGTCGGACACTGTGCGCCATATGTGTGGCGTGACCGGACCGCATCTTCGGCCGCGACTTCGTCGATCAGGTCAGGGCGCTGCGGATGTCAGAGGTGTTGTCGACGGCCGGAGCGCCCTGGCAACGTGCGTACATTGAACGCGTCATCGGCACGATCCGGCGCGAATGCCCGGGAACAGTCATCGCGCCAACAGATCAACGTCAAGCGATCTCAATTGGAACGCTTGCCACGGAGATCCACGATCAGACGCGCGCAGTGTTGAAGTGACACCATCAGGACTTGGAGTTGGTGCCGCAGGGCCAGCACCTCGAGCTGCAGGGCGACCCGCGAGCGTGCCCAGCTGCGCAGGGTCAGCACGTTCGACGCACGGACGGACATCACGGCCGAGAAGCGTACGTTGAGACGTTCGCAATCTCCGGTGGAGCTGTCGCGTGGAATTGATAAGCTCGGCAATCGGAAATATCGCCGGGTGCCACATGTGCGTCGCTGGTGCTTCTCTCCGCGGGCTGCTGGCCGACTTTCAGGATCGGTTCTCCGTCGTGGGAGCCGGAGCTGCCGTGATTACGCGCGACAACGAACTTCTGTTGGACGTGGTTGGGCACCGCCAGGACGGATCACTGGATTCGGTGACTGTCGATGACCAATGGCATATAGGCTCGTGCGGCAAGTCGTTCACGGCGGCATTGTATGCACGGTTGGTTGAGCGAGGCGCGGCCGCGTGGGGCGTTCCGATCGCGGAGCTCTTTCGTGATCTCGGCACTGGGCTCGACCCGGGATGGAAGGCTGCCACGGTGGATGAGTTGTTGGTGTGTCGGTCGGGAATCAGGGCCAACCTGAGTCCGGTCGAGATGCGCGCGGCCTCGAAGGACGAAAGTCCACTTGTTGAACAACGCTCGCGAGCTGCCGTGTCAGCTTTGTCTCGTCCACCGCGCGGTCGCGGAACCTTCCGCTACTCGAATCTCGGTTATGTCGTGGTTGGAGCCGCGATCGACCGGATCGCGGGAATGCCGTTCGAGGCTGCTCTACGTACCTACTTGCTTGAACCTCTCAACATCACGGCGGCTGGCTTCGGGCCGCCTCCTGTCATCCGCGGCCACAGACCTCGAGTACGATTCGGTAACCTCTGCATCGGCAGAGGGCTCCCAATGGATCCTCAAGACGTTGACAGTGACAATCCGGCTGTCATGACGCCTGCGGGCCGACTCCACCTCACGCTTGCTGATTGGGCAAAGTTCCAGCGGCTCTTTCTTCTCGACGGTGGGGATCTGCTTCAGCGCAGCTCGATACAGCGCTTGCTCGCGGTCCCGGCAGGAAAAGGTTCGGGAATGGCGATGGGCTGGGCGCCGGTCCACGGCTTGGAGGGCGCCTCCTTCGGCATGCAGGGGTCAAACACCTTCTGGATAGCCACTGCCATCATTGACGCCGAGTTCGAGCGGACGGCCATGGTCGTCGTCAACGATGGTCGAACCAGCCTTTTCTACCGTACCGCACAGCTTGCCGCGCGAATCCTTCGGATGACCTCGCTCTGGAATCCGCCTCTGCGCGAACGGCCAGAAGATCTGCATTGATGACCAGCACGACCAGGCGGCTGGCGAGGACAATCAGACCGCTTCGCCACTTGGAACCCAACGATCGAGGCAACGGTTCCGCCTGCAGCATGGGGGGGAACGCGTGCGTCGGGTGCAGGTGCGGGTAGTTCGTGCATTCGGCCAGCCCTTACCCGGTAATTGTCTTGAGCGATCTGCTCGAAGTGACCGGCATTTCCAGGCGCAGGTGATCCCGGTCAAACACAACTCGGGCGAACGCATCACCGTCACTGCTTTCCAGTCCAATGACGACGGCGGTACCAGACGGCCGCGGCCCCGCCGAGAGCAAAGAGGCCGATCGAGGCCGGCTCCGGGACAGAATTTGGACGGTTAGCGTTAGGCCCCTTAACCTTGTCCTTGTCTTTATCCTTGTCCTTGTCTTTCTTGCCACGGTTGTCGACCACGCCAGCTTTTTGCCCGCCAGCCGCCGACACCCTGACATATGCACCTTGAGTGGATATGACACAGGCCACAGCGGCGAGAAAGACAACGAGTC
>DATDHP010000113.1:0-10783 GCA_036521515.1 Vicinamibacterales bacterium | reverse complement strand
TACACGGTCTTCGGGCAGGTCATCTCCGGGATGGATGTCGTCCAGAAAATCGAGGTCGGCGATGTGATCAGGAGAGCAACCGTGAAGGACGGAGCGCCCCCGGCGGAGTAGTCACAAGGGCGCGGAGCTCGGGATAACGTTCGACCAGCTCGGGCGGATACTCGCCTTCAATCGGCTGCCCGAGCTGGGCTTTCAGCATCACCGCGTTCACCACCGATTTCGAGCTGAAGTGGTTGTTCGTGTAGAGGTAGGACTTCTTCACGAGCTCGTTCGCCGCTCCCGCAGTCACGGCAAACTCCCGCAACTCCTCGCCTGAATACAGGTAGTTATAACGGTCGTCGCGATGGTCGTGCCGCCACCACTGCGCGAAGTTCCGACCGTGCAGACGCATGTAGTAAAAGCTCGTAATGTTCGGCAGGTAGTTCTGGCGGATCGAAAACCGGAACTTCGGCTCATCGATCTGCACCCACGCTGCGTTGACGCTGTTCAGCATGGCGAGCGTGTCGGCGATGGCGTCGCTCCAGCTCTTGTGGCGCAGCTCCACCGCGATCGGGTAGTCGCGAAAGGCGCGGAGCAGTTGCGCGAGGTACTCCCGGGTGGCCGGCGTGTCCTTGAAGCTCGCGGGAAACTGCGCGAGCAGGGCGCCGAGCTTCCCCGACGAAGCGAGCGGCTCGATGCCGGTCCGAAACTCATCGATGTCGCTTGGCGTGACCTGGGCGAGCAGATCGAGGAGTGGCCCGTGCGAGCCGGGCGCGCGCTCGAGCGCCGCCGCCCTGAACATCTTCGGGTGCGTGAACTTCTGGTAGAGCTTCAGCGAAAAATCGAAGTGCGGCGGCGTTCGCTCCGCCCACCCGCGCGTAACCTCCGGGCGAGGCTGCCCGTAAAAGGTCGAATTCACTTCGACCGTGTCGAAGTGCTCCGCGTAGAAGCGGAGCTCATCGAACTGGTCGGTCCCGGCCCGCTTCGAGCGCGTCGCCGGGTAGAAGAGGCCGTTCCATTTTCCCGGGCCCGACGGGTAATTCCATCCCGATGTCCCGATGCGGAGAGCCATACGGCGATCGTTGATAATAGAGGGTATTGCTGACGATCAACGAGATCTTCTACTCGATCCAGGGCGAGTCGACGTATGCGGGCCGGCCCTGCGTCTTCGTGCGTTTGACGGCGTGCGATCTCCGCTGTTCCTGGTGTGATACCTCCTACGCATTTTACGAGGGGCGGAAGCGCACGCTCGACGACGTGATGCAGGAGGTGGATCGGTTCGATTGCCCGCTGGTCGAGGTCACGGGCGGCGAGCCGCTGCTGCAGGAAGACGTGTATCCACTGCTGGACGCGCTGCTGAACCGCGGGCGCACGGTGCTGCTGGAAACGGGCGGCCATCGCAGCACGGCTCGCGTGCCCCGGCCCGTCGTGACGATTCTGGATGTCAAGTGCCCGGGCAGCGGCGAAGCGCATCGGAACGATTGGAGCAACATCGATCGCCTGCGTCCGCACGACGAAGTGAAGTTCGTCGTCAAGGATCGCGCCGATTACGAGTACGCGCGCGCGATCATCGCCCGCCACGGGCTCGCCGGCCGCGCCGCCGCGATTCACCTCTCACCCGTTCATGGCGTGCTCGAGGCGAAGACGTTGTCGGAGTGGGTGCTCGCTGACAGCCTGCCCGCGCGCGTCCAGCTCCAGATTCACAAGTTCATCTGGGATCCGCAGACCAGGGGCGTCTAATTACATAATCACCAGTCAAGAATGAAGGGTGCAGTCGTACTGCTGAGCGGTGGCCTTGATTCGTATACGGCCGCCGCGATCGCCCGGGCGCAGGGGTTCCGGCTCTTCGCCTTGACCATCCGCTACGGGCAGCGGCACGCGCGTGAGCTCGAGGCGGCGCGCGACGTAGCCAGGGCGCTCGAGGTCGCGAAGCATGTCGAGCTCGACGTGGACCTCACGGCGTTCGGCGGCTCGTCGCTCACGACCGGCGCTCCGGTGCCGAAGGATCGGCCGATCGACGCGAACGAGATTCCCTCAACGTACGTTCCTGCTCGTAACACGGTCTTCCTGTCGCTTGCGCTCGGGTGGGCGGAGGTGCTCGGCGCACGGGATCTCTTCATCGGGGTGAACGCGCTCGACTATTCCGGGTATCCGGATTGCCGCCCGGAGTTCATTGCCGCGTTCGAGCGCCTGGCCTCGCTCGCCACTGCCACAGGCGTGCACGGTGGGCAGTTTCGCATCCACGCGCCCCTTCAGCACCTCACGAAGGCGGACATCATCCGGAAGGGCCTCGCGCTCGGACTCGACTACGGGCTGACACACAGCTGCTATGACCCGGGCGCAGACGGACGCCCGTGCGGCCGCTGCGATAGTTGCATGCTGCGATCGGCAGGATTCGCGCAAGCGGGTGTTGCGGATCCCGCGTGGATCCGATAATTACAGCGAGAATCGCACCGACGATTCGGCCGCCTTCAATGATAAAGCTCTGGGAGCAGCCGCTCCGCCGGCAGCTCTTCGTTTTCATCCTTCTGTTGCTCGCGCCCGTGCTCGCCGCAGCAGCGTGGTCGGGCTTTGCCACTTACCGTGAGCGCGTGGGCGACCTCCACGACCAGTCGCGGGTGACGGCGATGACCCTTGCCGCAACGTTGAGCCGCGAAATGACGGCAATGGACCGGTTGACCGCGAACCTCGACGGCCGCGGGCTGGTCCAGGGCGCCGACCCCGGCGAGGCCACCCGCATCGTCCGCCGGATGCAGAACGAGCGTCCCGGGGTGCTCGACCTGGCGATTCGCCGGCGATCGGGCGAGGAGCTCGGGCGGGCGGTCGAGTCGCCCGGCGAGCTGTCGGGTGACTGGTGGACTGACGCCGTCTTCAAGAGCGGTAACAAGGTCGCGGCGCCCGTGCCCCTGTCGCGCCCCGCCCAGGCGTCGCGCTGGGTGTTTGCCTACCCGTTGCGGAGCCCCGAGGGCGGGGTGGTCGGAGCGGCCGGCTTCCTCGTCGGTGTCCAGGAGCTCCTGGAGGCGTACACGTCGTTGCCTCTGCCGGAATCCGCTGTCGTGTCGATCAGCGACGCGAGCGGCCGCCTGCTCGCGCGGAGCGCCGAGGCCGAACGCTACGTCGGGCAAACCTCGCTGTCGCCGTCGAGCGGCACCGCGCCGAGCGAAGAGCGCGAATCGATCGATGGCGTGCGCCGGGTCTTTGCGGACGTTCCGATCGAGGAGACGCCGTGGCTGTTGAGCGTCGGCATTCCGCTGAATGTGGCGCTCGACCGCACGATGGCGCTCTGGACGCGGACGTTTACCGTTCTCGCACTCGGCCTCGCCGGCTGGCTGGTGGTGGCGGTCGTGCTGTCGCGGCGGCTCGGCCAGTCGGTCGCGCACCTCGACGCCGCCGCCCAGCGCATCGCGTCTGGGGACTTCGGCCCGCTCGACCGGAAGCCGATGGCGACCCACGAGTTCGCGGAGCTGCAGGAAGCGTTCGACCAGATGGTTCGGCGCTTCAACGCCACCCGCACGGCTCTCGATGCGCAGGCGGCCGAGGAGCGCGGCATGCGCGAGGAAGTGCAGTCGCTCCAGCGCCAGGTCATCCGGCAGGAACGGCTCGCGGCAGTCGGCCAGCTGGTGTCCGGCGTTGCGCACGAGATCAACAATCCCCTCCAGGCAATTCTCGGGTTCGCCGAGCTGCTCCAGATGCAGTCCCAGCTGCCTGAAGACGTCAAGTCGGACCTGCGGCTGATCCAGAAGGAGAGCGCGCGCGCCTGCGGCATCATCCGCAACCTCGCGCTGTTCGCGCGGCAGCAGACGGGTGAGGCGGCGCCGCTGGCGCTCAACGACGTCATCACGTCGGTCGCGGAGCTTCGCCAACGACGCCTCGAATCCGAGGACATCGAGCTGCGCGTCGAGGACCAGTCCACGCAGCACGTGCTCGCCGCGCTGCCCGAGCTGCAGCAGGTCGTGCTCAACTTCGTGGTCAACGCCGAGCAGTCGATCGTCATGTCGGGACGTCTGCCCGGCCGCATCACGATTCGCACGCGCGACGAGCACGACCATGTCGTGCTCGAGGTCGAGGACACCGGTCCCGGCATCCCGCCTGAAAACGAGGCGAAGCTGTTCCAGCCGTTCTACACGACCAAGCCGGTCGGGCAGGGCACGGGCCTCGGCCTGTCGGTCAGCTACGGCATCATCGACTCGCTCGACGGGCGAATCGGGTACCGCCGCGCGCCCGCCGGGGGCGCGATTTTCTACTTCGAGCTGCCCGCCGCGCCCAGGGCGGCATGACGCAGCGGATCTATTACCGCGACCCCTACTGCCGCCGGTTCGACGCGGTGGTCACGCGCGCCTTCGATCACGGCGGCCGTCCCGCGGTGACGCTGGACCAGACGGCGTTCTATCCCACCTCCGGCGGCCAGCCGTTCGACACCGGACGGCTCGATGACGTGGAGGTCGTCGAGACGGTCGATCTGGATGACGACCCGGACAAAGGGGATGCGGATAGAGGTGAGGTGGCGCACGTGGTGGCGCGGCCGCTCGTCGAAGGCGCCCGCGTGAGCGGGGAGATCGACTGGCCGCGCCGGTTCGATCACATGCAGCAGCACACGGGTCAGCACGTGCTGTCGGCCGCCTTCGATCGCCTGTTCGACAACCGCACCATGAGCTTCCACATGGGCGGCGACGTCTCGACGATCGATCTGCAGCGGGAAGCCGCGCCGGCCGACCTCGAGCGGGCCGTCGACGTCGCCAACGCGGTGGTCTGGGAAGACCGGCCCGTGTCGATCCGCTTCGCATCGGCGGAGGAAGCGGCTTCGCTGCCGTTGCGGAAAGAGCCGGTACGCCAGGGCCCGCTCCGCCTCATCGCGGTCGAGGACTTCGACCTTTCGGCATGCGGCGGGACGCACGTGGCGCGCACCGGCGCCATTGGCCTCATCGCGGTGCTGGGCGGAGAGCGATTTCGAGGCGGCACTCGCGTGCGCTTCGCGTGCGGCGGCCGGGCGCTGACTGCGCTCCGCAGCTATCGCGACGCGGTGGCCGGCAGTGTGCGGTCCCTGTCGGTGCTGCCGGCGGAGTTGCCAGCCGCGGTCGAACGGATCCAGGCAGAAGGACGTGAGCTCCGGAAGAGCATCACCGGTCTCCAGGAATCGCTCGCCACCTACGAGGCTGCGCGCCTGCTGTCGAACGCGCCGGAGACCGGCGGCGTGCGCGTGGCGGTGCAGGTTCTTGAAGGCTGGGATGCCGCTGGACTCAAGGCCATCGCGTCGGCGATGGTCACGTCCAGCGCCGCGGCGGTGACGCTCCTCTCCGACTCGTCTCCGGTGTTCGTGGTCGTCGCTCGATCAGCGGGTGTCTCCACTGATGCGGCGGCGGTGTTGAAGCAGCTGATCGCGCGCTTCGGCGGCCGCGGCGGCGGCAAGCCCGACCTCGCGCAGGGCGGCGGGCTGATTGGCGAGGCGGCGGAGATCGCCCTCGCTGCCCGACAACTGCTGCAACCCTGAGCGCCTCGTCGCGCTCTTCACTCCCACGGGCCACGGAGGCACGGAGCTTTCTCGGCTCTCTTCTTTCGAACCAAGGGCGGCTCCCTTGAGGGGCGCGACGGTTGGTATCGAAGAATCGGGAAAGAAATACGGTCTCCGTGTCTCCGTGGCCAGTGGTAGTGAAGGTTGTGCCCTTCAGTTGCTCCCGCGCGTGAACTCGGCGAGCTTCACGGCGATCGCGTCGATGGCCTGGATCGCGGCTGCACCAACGCCCTCGAAGTTGTTCACCATGATGACGAACGCGAGCGGCTCGCCGTCGCGCGTGGTCACGTATCCCGCCAGCGAGCGGATGTTCGACATGGTGCCGGTCTTGGCCCTCACGTTCCCCTGGGCCGCGGTGCCAACCATGCGCCCTTCAAGCGAGCCGTCCGTGCCCGCGACCGGCAGGGCCGTCACGAACGGCGACGAGCCGCCCCTGGCGTGCATGCGACGGAGGACCGTGAGCAGCGCATCCGCCGAGATGACGTTCCGCCGCGACAGTCCCGAGCCATCCACGAGCTGTTGCGCATCGGCCGGGACACCCCACGAGGCCAGGCGGGCGCGCAGCCCCTCGAGCGCCGCGTCGTTCGTGGGGAAGCTCCCGGGGGCCGTGTTCAGGCGCATCAGCGCCTCGCCGTACAGGTTGATGCTCTCCTTGAGCGTCGGCTGGACGATCGCCGAGAGCGGCGCCGACGTGCACGTATACAGAACGGTGGAGGCAGCCGGATCCGGTCTGGGGATGACGTCGTCCACGTCGAGCGCGTCGCCCGTGACATCGATCCCCTCTCTGAGCAGCCGGTTTCGGAGCACGCTCGCGAACCAGAAGGTCGGATTGCCCGCGGACACGGACAAGCGGGCCGGCGCCGCGGCGACGGGGATGGACCCCGCGATCGTCAGAAACGTTTCACCTGGCCGCTGTTCGGGCCACAGCAGTTGCGTCGAGCCCCGCACGCCTGTGACGGTACGGTTCGCCAGCGCGCGGTATGCCGATTCCGGTTCCACGCCAAGCGTGGCGGGTCCCCCCGCGATCGCGGCCGGAGCCACGGTCACCGCCATGCGGTTCTCTGCGAGATTGAGCGCGCCGAAGACGGCGCCCGCCACGTACCCGAGGTCGTCCCACGCCCAGGCGAGCTGAGGCCGCGGCTCCTCGATGGCGTCGTCGTCTCCGATGATCCTGCCCTCGATGCGGCGGATCCCCAGGGTCTTCAACGCTCCCACCCACGGTCCGAGATCTTCACCGGCGCGCCCGCCGATGGAAGGATCGCCGGACCCGACCACGACCACGTCGCCGTGCAGCGCGCCGTCAAAGATCGGGCCGGTGCCTCGCAGCGTGGTCTGGAACCGATAATCCCAGCCCACGGCCTCGACCGCCGTGGCGACGCTCACCAGCTTCGACACGGATGCGGGCACGAGCAGCGTCTGCGGATTCAGTTCGAACAGCCGCTCGTCGCGCGCCAGCGAGTGGACGACGATGCCCCAGGCTCCGCGTTGAACGCCAGGCATCTCGATCGCCGCAGAAATATCGGTTCGCAACTGCTCGACTGGATCGATCTGCTGAGCGGAGGGGAAGGTCGGCTGCGTCTTGGCGCAGGCGGCCGCAAATATAGCCATGCCCAACGCCAGACGTGCCTGAGTCGGTATTCGTAGAGGCCGGCCTTTAGGCCGGCCTAGGCCGACCTGAAGGTCGGCCTCTACACCATTAGGCATTATTTCAGCGCATCGAGCGCCTTGATCGCCTCGTCGAAGGTCATCCCGGCTTCGAGCTTCGCGGCGCCCGGCTCGTCGGCGCGCGCTGAGTACACGTCGGTGCCGGCCCGCCCGAACGTGACGGTTTCCATCTTTTTCCCGTCGTCGAACTGGAGGATCGCGGTCAGCGCGGGCGTCTTGAGCGACGGGTGCGTGGCGGCCTCGAACGACTGCGCGCGCAGGTTGGTGAGATGTGTCAGCAGTTCATCGACCTTGGCCGTCTCTGGCGTCTTGCCGGCACCGTCACGCCAGACCTCCTTGCCGTCCGCGCTCTTCGTCTTCTCGAAGGTCTGCGTGCCCGATTCGCGGCGCAGCTCGACACGATTCGCCGTGAACGACCGGAAGTCGAACACATCTTTCCGCCGGAAGTCGCCGACCGGTTTCGACAGGTCGGTCATGAGCGCCTTTTCGATCGTGAACACCGCAGGGCGCGACGCGTCCTTGGCGTAGGGGAGCTCTTCAGCGTTCGGCTTGCCCACGAGCAGCGTGGCGCGCGCGCTGCCCGTGCCGACATCGACGCGGCTCGCTGGACTGTCCAGGCCGTACAGACGCAGGTCGGTCGCCTCAGGGGCGACGATCTGCTGCATCTGCGCCGACGAGAGTCGTGTGACGAGGCCCTCCACCGCGGCGTAGTCGGCACGCGCGGCAATCGGCTTGGCGATCCGCCACTCGGTGCCCTGGCGCGTGAACTGCATCGGGAACGCCCCCCCGAGCTCCACCGTGTCCGCCTTGTCGCGGTCGAACTTGAGGATGGCCTTGTCGCGCAGGTTGAACGCGTTCTTGTTGAACGTCGACTCGAGATACGAGGAGATCAGGAAGACGCGGCCCTGGTCCGGCGTCCTCGCATACAGGTCGCCCCCGGTCGGCGTTTTCTCGCCAATGAGCAGACGGCGGAAGTCCTTCTGATCCCTGGCCCGGAACGCGACCTCGATCCGCGCTGGTTCGAGGCCGTACTGCTTCACGTCGGCCGGCTTCTCGTCCACGACGCGCTGCACTTCGAGCGACGCGAGGCCGCTCGTGATGGCGGCGACCTCCGACGCATCGGCATCAGCCTTGACCGGCTCGACCACCTGCCAGCTGGTGTCGATGCGCTGCGCCCGGGCGGTCTCGCCCTCGGCGTTCCTGATCTGAACTTCCTCGATGTTCTCTGCCGAGACTTCGAATGCCTTCGGCTTTGTCTCGGCGGCCGGCGGGGCGTCGGCAAAGTAGACGTAGCCGACCAGCCCGGCCAGCACCACCAGCAGGATGATCGTTGATGTGAGCCCGCGCATGGCTTACCTCCGCCGCCACCAGGTGTACACACCCGTCAAGAACACGGCCGCCGGGATGATGAAGATCGACATCCAGAACAGGCTCACCGTGCGCGACGCCGTCAGCGTGATGCGGCGGTCGTCGGCCTGCCTGGGCCGGATGGCGATCAGATTTTCCTGCTGTGCCAGCCAGTTGATGGCGTTCATGAACAGGTCGCGGTTGCCCTGGATGCCGAGCGCGTAATTCGCGACGAAATCGGAATCGCCGATCACCGCCATGCGCGTTTCGGGCTTCGGCGGTTGCTCGCCCTGCGTGGTGTTCGCAGCTGGAGTCGCCGGGGGAGGCTCGGTCTTCGCCGGCGCGGTCACGGCCACGCCAATCGAGACGGGGCCGGGCTTGTCGCCCGCCTCGGGGTTCAGGGCGACCTCGCCGCTCGCTGCCAGGTTGGTCTCGGCCCAGCTCCTGGGGCTCGTCGAGATGATCGTCTGCGCGACCCGTCCCTCGGTCGCCGCGGTCGCCGGCGCCACCGAGCGCGCCAGCGGGTACGCGGTCAGGAGATTGAAGCGGTCGGTGATGGCATGCTGCGCGTAGGTGGCCGCCACGGGGACGGACGCGTCGCCGCCGAAGATCTGGCCGACCCCGCTGGCGTCGATGACCACGTTGTTGCCGGCGTCGACCGACCACTCCTTGAGGAGGCCATCGAGCACCGGCATGGGTGCGCCCTTCGGTTCGGGCGGATCGAGCAGGACGAGAAGGTGACCGCCCTTTTCCAGGTAGCGCCGCAGCATGTCGGCTTCCTGCTGCAGCAGATCCGATCGCGGGCCGCCGATGACGACGACCGATGCGTCGGCGGGAACCTCCTTCTGCTGGGCGAGCACCAGTTTTTCAACGCCGTAGTTGTCGCGGCCGAGCGCCTCGCTGATGGTGCTGTAGCCCACGCGCTCGCTGTCGGCGGTGTCCTTCTCGCCATGGCCCTGGACGAAGTAGACCTTCTTCTGCTGGCCCGTGATGACCTTGATCAATCCGTTGGTCAGATCCTGCTCCGAGTCCGTGGTGACGCGCTCGGTGCGGTCCTTGTACTCGACGAGCACGGTGCCGTAGGTGTCGATTTTTGCATCGCGCGCCCGGGCCGGCTGCTGGTCCATGTCGATGTACTCGACGTTGACACGGTTCGACTGGTACTCGTACTCGGTGAGGCGCGGCCGGTAGCGCTCGAGGTTCTGGTCCTGGTCGAACACCCGGAAGGTCACCGGCGCGTCGAGGTTTTGCAGCAGCTTGATGGTCTGTTCCGACAGGCTGTACTGCTGGTTGGCCGTCAGATCCCAGCGCTTGTTGAAACGCTCCTGCGAGAGGTAGTTGACGATTCCGAGGATGCCAAGCACGACCAGGACGCTGACGCTGGCGATTGCGCCGTAGCGCGCGTTACGTCCCTTGAAGAACGCGGCGATGTCGCGCCATTGGGCCAGCGTGTAGATCACGACGCAGGCAAGACCGCCCCACGCCGCGTAGACCGCGTACTGGTCCCATTCGGGCCTGATGAAACGAACGGCCACGGCGCCAAACACCAGCGCCGTGCCGATCCAGCCGATGATGCCGAAGATTCGATGCAGCATGATTCACCCGCGCCAGCGCTCGGTGTCCACCGATCGCGCCGTGAGGAACAGGCCGAAGCCGATGAAGCTCAGGTAATAGACGAGGTGACGGGTGTCGAGGACGCCGTTCGTGAAATCGTCGAGGTGTCCCGTGATCGACAGGTAGTTGAGCACCGCCTGCGTCGTCGGGCCGGTGAAGGATGCCATCCAGTTGATGACCCACAGCATCAGGAAGACCGCGAAGGTAATCATCCCCGCGACGATCTGATTTTTGGTCATGCTCGAGATCAGCAGGCCCACGGCGATGAAGCAGCCGCCCATGAGCAGCATGCCGAGATACGCCGTGACAACCGGCCGCCACTCCGGGTTGCCGAAGAGGAACAGGACGCCGATATGGATCAGCGTCACGCCCAGCATGGCGGCATAGAGTGCCATCGCGCCCAGGAACTTGCCCATGATGATCTGGAAGTCCGTGAGCGGCGCCGTCAGCAGCAGCTCCATCGTACCCGATCGCTTCTCTTCGGAGTACGTCCGCATCGTGACCATCGGCAGCAGAAACAGGATGATCACGCTGGCGTTGCTGAGCAGCGGCCGGATCAGCCGCTGGTTGACGTTCACCGGCTGCGGCCCGAACTGGCCGCCCATGCTGCGCAGGCTCTCCTCGACGAACGAGTTGATGTAGAGGACGTAGAACACCGCAAAGATGAGC
>DATDHP010000112.1:0-9587 GCA_036521515.1 Vicinamibacterales bacterium | reverse complement strand
ACGATGAGGAAATCGCCGGTGCCGAAGCTGGAGCGGCGGTCCGCCCCGAGGAGGATCCGGCCGTAGTTGCTGCGTTGGGCCGGCGGTTTCTCGGCCGAAATGACGGGGACTTCTGGAAGCACGAACGGCTCGAGGAAGTCGCCGGTCTCGATCGTGTCGCAGGCATGGGTGATGGTCGCGAGCGCCATGCGGTCATCCACGGCGTGAACGCGAATCCAACCCGTTGTCCGGACCACGCCAGGGGCATCCCGGGTCATTGCGCGGCCGCCCTGCACCTGTACGCGCCGCACGTAGTACTCGTGGCCAACCGCCATGCCGTTCTCGGTGCCGGCGTTGATCGTGACCAGGTCGCCGGGCTGGAAGATGCGTCGGACGAAGGAGTCCTGGCCGCCCGTGACGCGCAGCGGCATCGGTGTCTCCTCGAACGCCATCGTCGGAGCGCAGGCGAGCGCGATGACGTCCGCGGGCAGGTTCGAGGGGGCCGCAGCCGGCCCGCGCTGGGCGGTTGCCGGCGCTGAGGCGGAGGCGGCGAGCAGGCCGGCAGCCACGACGGTGTGGAACACGCGATTGGGTCTCATAGCACTCCCGGACGGCCTTCCGGCCAGCAGGAAGACCTCTTTACTGCGTCTTCAATGTTCCGAGGCGTTCGAGCGTATCGTCGCGGTGCTCGCTTTTGGGGAACTCCGCCAGCAGGCGCTCGAAATACGGAATGGCCTCGGCTTTCTTATCAGTTCGAGCGAGCGAGTCGGCCAGATAGAAGTAGATCCGGTCCCGGCCGCTGAAGCCGGGGTCGTCCCGGAGGACCTCCCGGAAGCGGTCGATCGCGCCTGGATACCAGCGGACGCGGTAGTAGTGGAGGCCGACGAGGTAGGAAGCCTGGCTGAAGCGATCCCGGGCTTCGCGCCACCTCTGCTTCACTTCCGGGGCCAGCGGGCTGTTGGGAAACCGCTGGAAGAAGACGTCGAACTCCTTCAGCGCCTCGCGCGTTTCGGTCTGGTCGCGCTCCGGTGCCCGCATCTGCTCGTAATGGCTCATCGCGAGCTTGTATTGCGCGTAGTCGGCGCGCGGGTTCGTCGGATAGAAGGTCAGGAACTCGCGAAACTCCTGCGCCGCCAGGACGAGCGACTCCGCGGATCCTTCGCCCAGGTAGGAATCGCCGACGCCAAGTTTCGAGTCAGGCCGGAACGAGCTCTGCGGGTAGTTGTCCACCACCTGGCGGAAGTATTCCCGCGCGTTCACCCACTCCTCTTCCTTCATCGACTCCTGACCCCGGTCGAAGAGGAATCGATCTGGCTGCGCGCCATCGCTCGGAACGGCGCTGCGGCTGGCGCCGCACGCCGCGGCCGTGAGGGAGACGACGAGCGCCGCCCCCACGCGCCAGGCGCAGCGCCATCGAGATGAAGACAGGTACTGCATCACGCTCCGAATACACCCGCGCCGTTCATCCAATCGAACTGGGCGCGCAATCCGTGCTCGAGCGTCACAGTGGGCGCGAAGCCCAGATCCGCGCGCGCCCTGGTGGTGTCCGCGTAAGTGTCGCGCATGTCCCCCCGCTGCGTCTCGATTCGCTCGGTTTTCACCGCCCGCTTCGTCACCCGCTGGATGAGCTCGAACACGTCGAGCAACTCCACGCGAGAGCCCCCTCCAACATTGTAGACACCCCCGAGCCTTCCGCGCGTGGCGGCGGCCACCGTGGCGTCTACTGCGTCGGCCACGAACGTGAAGTCCCGGGTCTGCCGGCCATCGCCGAACTGGGGCACCGGCTCACCGGCCATCGCCGACGTGAAGAAACGGTGGAATCCCATGTCGGGCCGCTGGCGCGGGCCGTAGACGGTAAAATACCGCAGCGCGACCGTTGGAACGCTGTAGCCGACCTGATACAGGTGGCAGAGCTGCTCCCCGCTCAGCTTGGTCACTCCGTACGGCGAGACAGGCTGCGGCCGCGCATCTTCCCGCATTGGCAGGGGGACGTGGTCGCCGTACACGGCCGAGCTCGACGCGTAGACCAGCCGCTCGATGGGCCGGCCGGCGCAGGCCTCGAGCAGAATCTGGGTCCCCTCCACATTGTTCACTGTATAGACGTGAAAATCGCGTCCCCAGCTTTTGCGCACTCCGGCCTGGGCCGCCAGGTGAAACACGTGCGTGACGCCCTCCAGCAGGCGCGGAAGGTCCGCGTCCGCCAGGCTCGACTCGACCAGGCAGAAGTCAGGCCGCCGTCGCAGCACCGCGAGGTTGGCCTCCTTCAGGGCCCGCGGGTAGTAGTCAGTGAAGGAGTCCAGGCCCGTGACCGTTGCGCCGCACTCGATCAGCCTCTCGGAGAGATGCGATCCGATGAACCCCGCGGCGCCGGTGACCAGCGCCTTCACGCAAGCATCTCCGTTACCCGCGCCGGCAACCGGGACGGCCGACCCGTGGCGTCGAGCGCCGCATGCACGGTATAACCGGACGCGACCACTGTTCGATCGGCGCGCAGCACCTCGTAGTCGAACCGGATGCGGACGGAGGTCAGTAACGCGGCGCGCGTCCGGATCTCGATCTCGTCGTCGTAGCGTGCCGGCTGTCGGTACTCGCAGTGCGCCTCGATCACCGGGAGCGCAATGCCGTCCTGTTCCATCTCGCGATAGGTCCAGCCGGTCTCGCGCAGCCACTCGGTGCGGCCCACCTCGAACCACACGAGATAGTTGGCGTAGTACACGACTCCCATGCGGTCGGTCTCGGCGTAACGAACCCGCACGCGCGAGGTGCGAACGATCGAACCGCCCTGCCAGACGTCTGACTGAGCCCCCGGCTCCGCGCCCTGGGGCCTGACCTCGTTCATGCCCGCGACGCGCCCTGCGAAGGACTCCGGGCATCCTGGGCGCGTCGAAGGACAGTGGTGGACTGCATGGCGGCCGCGCGTAGCGCGCGCGTCGCCGCCTCGGCATCGGGCGAGCCGAAGATGGCGTTACCCGCCACGAGGATGCTGGCGCCGGCCTCGACGACCTCGGCGGCGTTGCCGAGGTCGATGCCGCCGTCGATTTCAATGGGCGCCGAGGAACCCGCGCGCGACAGGACCTCGCGCACCCGGTGAAGCTTCTGCAGGCTGTGGGGGATGAAGGCCTGGCCCCCGAAGCCGGGGTTGACCGACATCACGAGGACGAAGTCCACGTCAGGCGCGATCGCCTCGAGCGAGACAGCGGGCGTGGCCGGGTTGAGCACGACGCCCGCTTTGGCGCCGAGCTTCTTGATCAGGTGCACCGTGCGATGCAGGTGTGGCACCGCCTCGACGTGCACGGACACCATGTTGGCGCCCGCATCGACGAACTCCTCGACGTAACGATCCGGTTCCTCGATCATCAGGTGGACGTCGAGGGGCCGCGTGGCGACGCGTTTGATCGCGCGGACGACGGGCGGCCCGATGGTGATGTTGGGCACGAAGTGGCCGTCCATCACGTCAACGTGAATGAGATCCGCGCCTCCGCGTTCAACCGCCTCGATGTCGCGTCCCAGCTGGGCAAAGTCGGCCGAGAGAATCGACGGCGCGATTGTGACGGTCACCGGCTCACCTCGATCGACATCGGGTCGCCCGGCCCGACCTGGAAGCCGCCCGCCGGCTGCTGGCGAACGACGGTGCCCGGAGGCACGCCGGGATACGGCTGTGAGCCGACGATCGACACGCGGAACCCGCGTGAGCGGAGCGCCTCGGCGGCGCGCTCACCGTTCATCCCGATCAAGTCCGGCATGACATACGTCGTCGCCTGTTCGCCGCGATTCAGCAGCAGCGACACGCGCGGCGCGCGGGAGGACGGCGGCGGGTCCTGTGAGACCACGGCGTCGGCCGCGTAGTCAGGCGATCGGAACTCCGAGACGGAGCCAACCTCGAGGCCGTCCTGCTCCAGCCGGATCTGTGCCGTCCGCTCGGTCTGCCCAACCAGCACGGGCACTGTCGTGCTCCGGGGTCCGGAACTGACCCACACGCGAATGGTACGCTGCTGACGCGCCTGGACGCCCGGAGAGGGATCCTGCTGCATGATGCGCCCGGCCGGGACCTTCTCGTCGGATCGCTGGTTGGGATCGATGCGCAGGCCAAGCCCGACATCCGCCAGCGCCTGTGACGCCTCGTTGACGGTGCGGCCCACGAGCGACGGGACCTGCACTTCGCGGGCGCGCAACGCCACGCGCATCGCGACGCCAGCAAAGAGGAAGAAGGTGGCCGCGAGCGCGCCAATGATGATCAGGAGCTTGCCGAGGCCCCAGACGCGTGTGCCGAGCGGCATTGCGGTGTAATCGTACCACGAACGATTCGTGAATCGTGATCCGATGAACACGAACGGAGAAGCCGGGGCCCCCGCCGCGCACGCTTGCGCGGTGGGGTGGCAAGTGAGAACGGAGAAGCGCGAACGACGGGTAACAGCTAAGAGGCCTTGTCGAGGCCGTTTTCCTTGATCTTGTAGAGCAGCGCCTTGTAGCTGATGCCGAGGATCTCGGCGGCTTCCTTGCGGTTCCACCGGGTGCGCGTCAGCATGCGCAGGATGAGCTCACGTTCCGCTTCGCGCGCCGCGGTGCGCGCGATGTCCTTTAACGACACGCTGCCCGAACTTGCCGCCGCCACTGCTGCCGTCACCGTGGCCGCGCCGGGGTCCGCCTGCGCCATTGGCGCGACCGGGGCCGCGGCGGCGAGGGGCAGCATCGGCGCCGACGCCACCGCCGCAGCCGGAGGAGCCATCGGCTGCGGCGGCAGCACCGCCGCTGGACGCCAAGCGGAGGACGCGGAGGCGGACGTGTGGGCACGGAAGGGGATCGGCGCGGCCGGCGACTGCAACTCCTTGAGGATGGGCGCCTCGCTGCCGAGCACGACCATCCGCTTGATCAGGTTTTCGAGCTGGCGCACGTTGCCGGGCCAGTCGTAGTTCATGAACGACGACGAGAGCTCGGGGCTCACCGCGCCAGTGGGTTTGTTGTACTGGACCGAGTACTTTTTGACGAAGTGGTCGGAGAGGATCGGGATCTCCTCGCGGCGCTCGCGCAGCGGCGGGAGGTTGATGGTGACGACATTGAGGCGGAAGTACAGATCTTCGCGGAACCGCCCCTCGGCGACGGCCGATTCGAGGTCACAGTTGGTCGCGGCGATGACGCGCACATCGACCTGGACGTCTGCCTTGCCGCCAAGGCGCGAGAACTCGCCGTCCTGCAGCACCTGGAGCAGCTTGGCCTGCAGCGGGAAGCTCATGTCGCCGATCTCGTCGAGGAACATCGTGCCGTGGTTCGCGAACTCGAACTTGCCCGGCTTGTGCTGGATGGCGCCCGTGAACGCGCCCTTCTCGAACCCGAACAGCTCCGACTCGAGCAACTCGGTCGGAAGCGCGGCGCAGTTCACCTTGACGAACGACTTGTCCTTGCGCAGCGACTGCTCGTGCAGCGCGCGCGCCACGAGCTCCTTGCCGGTGCCGCTCTCGCCGCGAATCAGCACCGTGACGTCGGTGTCCGACACGCGGTGGACAATCTCGCGCACCTCGGCCATCCGCTCGCTGTTGCCGAAGAGCATCGTGTACTTGGACTGCTCCTTCAGCTGCGCGCGCAGCGTCGCCACCTCCTGACTGAGCTGTCGCTGCTTCAGCGCGTTGCCGATCAGCATCTCCAGCTCCTCGTCCTGGAACGGCTTGCAGACGAAGTCGTTGGCTCCGAGCTTCATCGCCTGCACCACGGTGTTGGTGCGCCCCTGTCCCGAGATGACGATCACGGGAACGTCCTTGTCGATCTTCTTGAAGGCCGCGAGGGCGGCGAGCCCGTCCATGCCGCCGGGCAGGACGACATCGAGCAGGACCGCCGAGGGACGATCGGCGTGGAAGCGGCGCACCGCTTCGTCGGCGTTGGTCACGGTCATCGCGCTGTAGCCGCGCGCGCCGAGAAACGAGCGGAGAAATCCGCACATCGCGAGATCGTCGTCGACGACCATCACCTGGGGCTTCTGATGCATGACTCTTCCGTTCCCTTCGTCTCCCGAGGCTATGCTGATCGAGTCTTGCGTCCTCCCGTTGAGCAAGCGAAATGCCATGACGGAAAATCCTTGGAATAGAAGAGAAAAGCGGGACTTGTAGGATCCGGCGGGAGAGGAAAGTGGAACCGCGCTTCCAACTGGAAATGCGCTTCTCACAAAAGGGCAGCCGGGTGGGGCTCCGCCCTCTCATGCGCGCCACTGGGTAGTTTGTATGCGAGCGGTGGGAGAATCGGAATCAGGCAGGCCCTGCAATTCGTAGAGGCCGAGCTCAAGGTCGGCCTGCCTCTGTCACGGTCTCTCGATACCCGTCTCCTTGATCTTGTTGAGGAGGGTCTTGTAGCTCACGCCGAGCAATTGCGCCGCCTTGCGGCGATTCCAGTGCACCTGCCGCAGCGTTTCGGCGATCACCGTGCGTTCCGCGCCCAGCGCGGCTTCGCGCGCAACCTCGACGAGACGCCGTCCTTCCTGGCTGGGTGCCGGCGCAGCTTCCTCGTCGTCTTCGTCCTCTCCGTCGTCGAGGTGGGAGTCAGCCGGCGCCGCGGCGGAGGGTGGAGGCGCCGGCGCGGCGGGGGGCTGGGCGTAAGCCGGTGGCGTCTGGTAGGGCGGTGGCACGCCGTACTCGTGCGGGGTGATGGCGACCGGGTTCGGGTGGAGCCGCGGTTTACTGAGCTCGCGCAGCACGAGTTGTTCGTCCTGGAGGATGACGAACCGCTTGATCATGTTTTCGAGCTCGCGCACATTGCCCGGCCACTCGTAGCTGAGGAAGCGCTCGCGCAGCTCGTCGGACAGCGGCCGCACGGGCCGGTTGTAGCGCTGCGAGTACTTCACGATGAAGAAATCCGTGAGCGACGGAATCTCGTCGCGCCGATCGCGCAGCGGCGGGACCACCGCTTCGATGACCTTGAGCCGGTAGTAGAGGTCTTCACGGAACTCGCCGCGGAGCATCATCGCCTCGAGGTCGCGGTTGGTCGCCGCCACCACGCGCACATCGACGGTGATCTTCTTGTTGCTGCCGAGCTTGGTGAACTCCGCGTCCTGGAGGACGTGAAGGAGCTTGGCCTGCAGCGGCGGCTTCATCTCGCCAATTTCGTCCATGAAGATCGTGCCGGTGTGCGCCTGCTCGAACTTGCCGATGCGCGTGGCGGCCGCGCCGGTGAACGCTCCCTTCTCGTGGCCGAACAGCTCGCTCTCGAGCAGTTCGCCCGGGAGCGCCGCGCAATTGACCTTCACGCACGGCCGCTGCCGCCGATTCGAGCGCTGATGAATCGCGCGCGCCACCAGTTCCTTGCCGACGCCGCTCTCGCCGCGGATGAGGACGGTCACGTCGCTGTCGGCCACCTGCTCGATGATGAGCGCCACCTGGCGCATCGTAGGGCTGTCGCCCCAGCCGATAAACGCTTCGCTCTGGTCGTCGCTGAGCTGCCGGCGCAGATCCGTCAGCTCGGTGACCAGTCGGCTGCGCTCGATCGCCTGCTTGATGGCGGCGTCGAGGGCGATCTCGCCGAGTCCCTCGGGGTCATCGGGCTTGACTACGTAGTCGGCCGCGCCGAGACGGACCGCTTCGACGATGATCTGGGCCTGTTCCCGGCCCGAGAGCATGATCACCTGGAGCTCCGGCCGTGCGGCCTTGAGCGCCTTCAATGTCTGGATGCCGTCCATGCCCGGCATCGCCACGTCGAGCAGCACGATATCTGGCGGCTCACCCTGGCGGATGGCGGCGACGATCTCGTCGCCGCGAGTATACGAGCGCGCCTCGTACCCGCGCAGCGCGAGAAACGTCCGCAGGTACCCGGCGAAGCCGGAGTCGTCATCCACGACAGCGATAGAGGGCCGCCGATCCTCTGTCACTGTTCCGCCTGTTCCCGGCAGCGGGCTCGAGTCCGCACCAGTCACTGTGGTCATCTCTGGTTGATCCTCGTCAGACCCCGGGGGAAAGGAGACGCTCGTTTCTTCTACCACCCTACCTGCTCTCTCCCGTGATCGGCAAGCGGAGCGCCGTCCCGGCGCGACGTTGTTCGCCGCCGGCCGACCAGAGCACGCCGCCCTGACGCTCAATCACACGGCGACCGATCGGCAACGCGAGGCCAAGTCCGCCGCGGAATTCGTCGAACCACGGCGGCGTGTCGCGGGCCGCGTCGCGCAGCGCGTGCACGGTCGCTTCATCGGCAATGGTGACGAGCGCCGAAGCGGGCGTCGTATCGGTCAGGATACTGCATTCCACCACTATCACGCCTGGTTCGCCGCGCTCACGCACGGCTGCATGGATCAGGGCACGGAGGGCGGTGGAGAGCCTCGCGCGGTCGCCCGTCACCATGACAGGCTGACTCGTCCCCCGCGTTTCGATGCGGACACCGCGGTCGTCCCCATCATGCATACCGCTCGCCAGCTCCGCCAAAAGCGCCGCGAGGTCGATCGGCTGTGCGCCGACCGCCGCATCGCCCGATTCCAGTTTTCCGAGCTCGCTCATCTCGCCGACCAACGCGCCGATCCGCGCGCACGAGCGCTCGGCTTCCTCCAGCATTTTCTTTTGTTTTTCGGTCAGGGGTCCTGCCTGCTCGCGGAGCAGCATCCGGAGGTACCCCGAGACGACGGTGACGGGCGTGCGCAGTTCGTGAACGGCGAGCGACAGGGCTCGCGGGAACAAGTCTTCGGCCATCGTGTGATGTTCAGTTTTCAGTCTCAACCGTGCACCGGCGCAAGACGCGGCGAACGGTCCAGATTGAGGAGGTCTGTCACCCTGGCTCCGTCACGTTATCACGCGCCCCGATGGATTGAAACTCGACAGTAGGTGAGTACCCGGGCTGTGCAATTCTTTGCCACTCGACGGTTGGCTGCGGATCACGCGCGCCGGTGTTCGAAGGACGAATCCAGAAAACAGCCGCTTCTGGCTGGCACATCGCTTGAACAGGAAACCGTAGACCGGAGACCGAAGACGCCGGTCTACAGGAATCGGATCGTTCGCGAGAGTCCGCGACGTATGGTTCGCCCTCACTCGCGCGGCGCGGTCCGACAAGGGCGGTGCGGCTGTTGTTCACGGTCCCGGAGCTGGCGCTCCAGCTGACGCCGGTGGCTTCGCGACAGCTCACCGCCATTCGTGCTCGGGAGGGATTCTTGATTCGTGATTGGTGATTAGTGATTAGTGGTTCACTTTTGGTTCTTGATTCTTGATTCTTGATTTCGATAATCAACATTCAAGAATCAGACATCAACAATGATTCACCACTCAAAATCACGAATCACGACTGTACCAGCGGGCCAGGCGTGCGGGCGAGACGCCCGCGAGATAACAGGCGAGGATCGCGAGGTTGCGGGCGCTGCGCCGCCACCATCCGTCGCGGCGCCAGCGGCGCGACGAGGTGACGAGCGGCAGGGGCAGCTCGAACGGCCGTCCCGCACGCCCCAGGCGGCGGACGAATTCGACGTCCTCCATCAACGGCAGCTCCCGGAAACCGCCAAGGGTGCGGAACGTGTCCCGGCGGACGAACAGTCCCTGATCGCCGTACGGCAGCCCGAACAGCCGCACCCGCCACGCAACTCCCCGTTCGATTACCCGCGCCTGCCAGGCGGCGTCGTCGAGAGCGAAACGAAACCACCCCCCCACGGCATCCAA
>DATDHP010000111.1:0-5353 GCA_036521515.1 Vicinamibacterales bacterium | reverse complement strand
CTCTGTTCTCAGTTCGTGTTCAACGTTCGGGGTTCAGTTCACGGTTCACGGTTCGCTGTTCCGGTTCGCTGTTCACGGTTCACGGTTCGCGGTTCGCTGTTCCGGTTCGCGGTTCACGGTTCACGGTTCGTGGTTCGCTGTTCCGGTTCGCTGTTCACGGTTCGCGGTTCGCGGTTCACGGTTCGCGGTTCACGGTTCACGGTTCGCGGTTCGCTGTTCCGGTTCGCTGTTCGAGAACAGAGAAACCCCGAACCGAACGTCGAACCTGAACACGAACCGGGAAAGCGAGAACCCGGAAGTGTGAACTGCACTATCGCTCCGGGCGCCTTTCCGGCCGCCGGGGCGCCCGGTCCCTGTACTCCTCATCCCGGCCCACCCGTGGCACGAGGCGCTCGCCTTTGTAGAGCCACACCTTCACGCCGATCTGCCCATAGGTCGTGTTCGCTTCCGCGAAGCCGTAATCGATGTCGGCGCGCAGCGTCTGCAGCGGCAGCTGTCCGTGCAGGTACCACTCGGAGCGCGCGATCTCGGCGCCGTTCAGCCGGCCGGATACGCGGACCTTGATGCCGCGGGCGCCGAAGCGCAGGGCCGACTCGACCGCCTTGCGCATCGCGCGACGGAACGCCACGCGCTTCTCGAGCTGCACCGCCACCGACTCGCCGATCAGCTGCGCTTCGAGCTCCGGCTTCTGGATCTCCTGGATGTTGATGAAGACCTCGCGGCTGGTGCGCTTCTGGATCTCCTGCTTCAGCTTGTCGACCTCGGTCCCCTTGCGGCCGATGATGATCCCCGGCCGCGAGGTATAGATGTCGATCTTCAGCTTGTTGGCCGCGCGCTCGGTCTCGATGCGCGACACGCCGGCGTGCGAGAAGCGCTTCTTGAGGTCCTGCCGGAGCGCGAGATCCTCGTGCAGCAGCTTCGCGTAGTCGCGGTCCGAGTACCAGCGCGAGCGCCACGTCTTGTTGAAGCCGAGGCGGAATCCGTACGGGTGAACTTTCTGACCCACAATAATCTCCTAGGCCTTCGCTGCCGCAGCCTTGCGGCCGCTGCTCTTTGTGGCGGCACCCGGGGCGGCCGCGCCGGCCGTCCTGCGGGCCCTCGCCGGCTTCGCCGTCGCCTCCCCGCCCTCCCCCTCGGCGCGCGCGATCTTCAGCGGACGCTCGGTCACCTGCACCGTGAGGTGCGCGGTGCGCTTCACCACGCGAAACGCGCGGCCCATCGGGGCCGGGCGCACGCGCTTCATCGACTGCCCCTGGTTGGCGTAGCACGCCGACACGTACAGGCGCTCGATGTCGCCGCCAAAACCTTCCTTGAGCTGCGCGTTGGCGACCGCCGAGCGCAGCACTTTCGCCAGCTCGCGCGCGATCGTCTTGCGCGTGAACTGCAGCGTGGCCAGCGCCTGGTTGACCCCCCTGCCGCGGATCAGCTCGCACACCAGGCCGGCCTTCTGGGCCGAGGTGCGTATGCCCTTCGCGGTCGCTCGTGCTTCGATCATCAGTGAATCCCTTTATTGGGCGCCCGGCAGCGGGCAGTGGGCAGAAAGCCTCGAGCCAGCTCGACGCATTCCGTCCCTCCCGACTGTCCACTGCCGACTGCCGACTACCACTAGGCCTTCGCCGCGGCCGCCGCCGCGGGCGCCGCCGCCGCCGCCTTCTCCGTCTTCGTGGTGTGCCCCTTGAACGTCCGCGTCGGCGCGAACTCGCCGAGCTTGTGCCCCACCATGTTCTCGGTCACGTACACCGGGATGAACTTCTTCCCGTTGTGCACCGCCATCGTGTGCCCCACCATCTCGGGCACCACCGTCGAGCGGCGCGACCAGGTCTTGATGACCTTCTTCTCGTTGGCCCGGTTCAACGCCTCGAGCTTCTCGAGCAGCACCGTGTCGATGAAGGGACCCTTTTTCAGTGAACGACTCATGTCTGATTCCTGTCAGTGAGCAGCGGGCAGTGGGCAGTGGGCGTCGAGCCAGCTCGACGCATTCCGTCTCTGCCGACTGCCCACTGCCGACTGCCCACTTACTTCTGTCTCCGCTGCACGATGAAGCGATCCGTGTCCTTCCGGTGACGCGTCTTGTACCCCTTCGTCGGCTGTCCCCACGGACTGACCGGGTGACGGCCGCCCGAGGTCTTCCCTTCGCCACCGCCGAGCGGGTGGTCGACCGGGTTCATGGCGACGCCGCGGTTGTGTGGCCTGCGGCCCAACCAGCGGCTTCGGCCCGCCTTGCCCAGCGAGATGTTCTCGTGATCGAGGTTGCCCACCTGGCCGATGGTCGCGACGCAGTCGACGTTGATCTTGCGGATCTCGCCCGACGGCATCTTCACCGAGGCGTAGGCGCCTTCGCGCGCCACCAGTTGCACGGAGGAGCCGGCGCTGCGCGCAATCTGCCCGCCCTTCCCCGGCCGCAGCTCGACGTTGTGGATCGTCGTGCCGAGCGGGATGTTCCGCAGCGGCAGGCAGTTGCCGGGCAGGATGTCCACGTTGTCGCCGGCCACGACCGTGTCGCCCACCTTGACGCCCAGCGGCTGGAGGATGTAGCGCTTCTCGCCGTCGGTGTAGGTCACCAGCGCGATGCGCGACGAGCGGTTCGGGTCGTACTCGACCGTCGAGATCTTTCCCGGGATATCCTTCTTGTCCCGCTTGAAATCGATCACGCGGTACAGGCGCCTGTGGCCGCCGCCGCGCCACCAGGACGTCAGCTCGCCCTGGTTGTTGCGGCCGCCCGAACGATGGAGGTGCTCGGTCAGCGGACGATACGGCTCGTCGGTCGTGATGTCATCGAACCGCTGAACCGTCTTGAACCGGGTGCCAGGCGACGTCGGGTTGAATTTGCGAATCGGCATATCTTTTCATTCGTGATTCGTGAATGGTGATTCGTGATTCGCAATCACGATTCACGAATCGCTCAATCGCGAATCCTCTATGCGCCCTGCAGGAACTCGGGGAGCTTCTCTCCCTCCCGCAGCTTCACGTACGCCTTCTTCCAGTCGGAGCGGCGGCCCATGTACCGGCCCTGGCGCTTCATCTTGCCGTGCGCCAGCGTCGTGCGCACGCTCTCGACCTTCGAGCCGAGGAGCTGCTCGACGGCGCGCTTGATGTCAATCTTGTTGGCATCCATGGCCACCTGGAACACGAGCGTGCGGCCGTCGTCGCGCATGACGGTCGTCTTCTCGGTGATGAGCGGGCGCCGGATCACGTCTGTCAGCTTCATGGGGCTAGCCCAGCGCTTCCTGCAGTTTCTCGATCGCCGCCCGGGTCAACACGACGCGGCGGGTGTTGACCACGTCGCGGGCGCTGACGCGGTTGCTCGCCAGCACCCGCACGCCGTCGATATTGCGCACAGACAGAGAGAGCTTGTCCTCCGGCTTCACGTCGACGAGCAGCGCCCTGCCCTCCACGCCGATCCGCCGCAGCATCTCGGCAGCCGCCCTGGTTTTTATCTCGCCCACGCTCAGCGCGTCGACGACGATCACCTCGCCATCGCGCAGCTTCTGCGTGAGCGCCGCGCGCAGGGCGCCCTTCTCGACCTTCTTGGGCAGGTGATACTCGTAGCTGCGCGGCTGCGGCCCGAACACCGTGCCGCCCTTGCGCCACAGCGGGTTGCGCGCCTCGCCCACCTGCGCGCGGCCGGTGCCCTTCTGCCGCCACGGCTTCTTGCCCGTGCCGCTGACCATGCCGCGGCTCTTGGTGGCATGCGTGCCGCGGCGCTCGGCGGCGTTGGCCCGAATGACCGACTCGTGGATCAGGTCGGTCTTCACGCGGCCGCCGAACACTTCGTCGCGCAAATCGACGGAGCCGACCTTCTCGTTCTGCGAATTGACGACATCAACTGTCATGATGCTTCTCGGGATCCGGGGCCCGGGACCCGGAAAAACTCGAACCGTCGGATCCGGATCCCCGATCCCGGATCCCGTCACCGCTTCTACTTCTTGCCCTTCTTCTTCACCGGCTCCACCTGCGCCACCTTGATCTTCTTGGCGGCGATCGCCTTCCGGATCAGCACCACGCTGTTCGGGCCGCCGGGCACCGCGCCCTCGACGAGCAGCAGGTTGTTCCCGGCGTCCACGCGCAGCACCTTCAGGTTGCGCGTGGTCACCTGGTCCGCGCCCATGTGACCCGCCATCCGCATGCCCCGGACGACGCGCGAGGGGAACGAGGAGGCGCCAATCGAGCCGGGGGCACGGTGGAACATCGAGCCGTGCGTCGCGCGGCCGCCCTTGAAGTGATGCCGCCGGACGACGCCCTGAAACCCCTTGCCGCGGCTCGTGCCGATGACGTCCACCCGTTCGCCGTCGGCGAAGATGGCGACGCTCACCTGGTCCCCCGCCTTCATCGGATCACCACCGGCCTTGAGCGTCACCTCGCGCCGCACACGCGTCGCGGGCACGCCGGCCTTCTTGAAGTGACCCTGGCTCGGCTTGTTCTCCTTCGTCGGCTTCGCCTCGACCAGTCCGAGCTGCACGGCCTCATAGCCGTCCGTCTCGACCGTCTTGACCTGCGCCACGACGCACGGCCCCGCCTGGAGGACAGTGGCCGGATGCACGCTGCCGTCCGGGTCGAACAGCTGCGTCATGCCGACTTTCCTGCCGATGATGCCTGTAACCATCGTCTGGTCCATGCGCAATTGTCGATTAGCGATTTGTGATTATTGAATCGTTGTTGATTGTTGATTTCCGAATGTCGATTGCCACCGACGCGCCGCAATCAACAATCAACATTCAACAGTCAACAACCAATCAACAATCAAAAATCAATAATCCGCAATGCTCTATTTGCCGTGCTCCTTACCGAACGCCTTGATTTCCACGTCGACACCTGCAGGAAGATCGAGCTTCATCAGCGCGTCGACCGTCTGCGGCGTCGGCTCGAAGATATCGATCAACCGCTTGTGCGTGCGGATCTCGAACTGCTCGCGCGATTTCTTGTCCACGTGGGGCGAACGGAGGACCGTCCACTTGTTCTTCGCTGTCGGCAGCGGGATCGGTCCCGCAAGCCGCGCGCCCGTCCGCTTGGCCGTCTCGACGATCTCGCCAGTGGACTGGTCGAGGATGCGCGAGTCGTACGCCTTCAGGCGGATTCGAATCTTGTCGCTGAACATCGCCATGGTGATTCCCTGTCAGTCGGCAGTGGGCAGCGGGCAGTGGGCAGAACGCGTCGAGCTGGCTCGTTGCGGCTTGCTCGTTGCGGTCCGCTACTGCCGACTGCCCACTGCCGACTACTCGATGATTTCCGAGATCGTCCCGGCGCCCACCGTCCGGCCGCCTTCCCGGATGGCGAACCGCGCGCCCTTCTCGAGCGCCACCGGCACGTGCAGCTCCGCCGTGATCGACGTGTTGTCGCCCGGCATCACCATCTC
>DATDHP010000110.1:0-3841 GCA_036521515.1 Vicinamibacterales bacterium | reverse complement strand
GCGGCCGTCTCAGACGAGGTCTTCATGCGGCTGATGCGTGAGCGCGTCGGCATCACAGACAGCGACCGACTCGGACACATTCTGCTCGACCTGCGCGAACTGCGACAGGGAACGCGAGGTACGAGTTGGCCGACGTAGCCGACGGCCACCCCCGATGACCGCCCCTGACGTCAGCGAGACTGGCACCGTCATTTCTGCAGAACGGACTCGTCCCGCCGACCGGTGCCGCTCTTGCAGTGTTGGGGAGCCACGCCATGCCTCATGATGCGCGCGACGCCGACGCCATCACCGCCGCGATGACGCGCGAGATCCTGGAGAAGCACACCAACATGGAACTAGTCCTGCGACCGGGCGCCGTGTTTCAGCTCACGGCCCTGATCCAGCTGGCGCTCCGCCATCCGGGCGTCACGCCGGATCTGCGCGTGACGGGCGAGCGGTTTCTGGCCGGCGTGCGCGAGTACTTCGGCGATTGTCCGACAGTCCTGGACATCGTGCGTCGTGGCGACGATCCGGGCGAGGACCGGAGGGACACATGACCGGTCTCGCCGTGGTGGAACATCTCTCAGGGCGGCGTCATCACGAGGCCGAACGTAAACGTCACGAGGCCGGGCGCTTCGAGCGTGAGCCGCTTTTCCTGAATGTGATAGCGCGCGGTCGTGCCGAGCGCCATCGTTTCGCGCAGGTCGATGGGCATCCCGATCTGGAGAGACAGGCCCAGGTGCAGGAACTCCCACCGCGTGTTGCCGACCACCGTCAGGGCCGACGGCGTCGGGCGCTCCTGTCCGTAGCGTGCCAGATAGGCGTCAGCGATCTGCTGCGCGACGAGGGCGTTGCTCTCGTACGGTAGCGTGATCTGCAGCGGCCGCGGGCCGCGCGTCCGGACCGAGGCGTTGTTCCGGCGCTCGACGGTGATCGGCTCGAAGTGGTAGATCCCGAGCCCGCGAATCTGGAGCGCGACATTCGGCCGGACCCACAGATAGCCCGCCGGGCCGCGGTTCGTGATGTCGAGGCGGAAGGACGACCCGCCGAGCGTCTGGGTGATCCGCAGGTTCGCCGTATAGTCCGCGCCGCTGCCATCGACGTGCTGGCGAAATCCGTAGTCGACGCCCGGCACGAGCGGAATCAGGTGCGTCCCGCCGACGCGCGCCGCCTCCTGCGTCGGATCGACATAGCCGCCCTCGAGCACGAGCGTGCCGCCGTCGGCCGCGATCGGCTGCGCGCTGTGGCTGCTGTCGAGCGTATAGAGCACCTGCGGCACCGTATCGACCCGCCGCGGGGTGTATTCGATCCGCACGATGTTGATGAGGGCGTCGAGACTGTAGTCGACCTCCAGGCCCTGCATCGTATTATCGAACGTCCACCAGGTACCATAGGCCGCGCTCCGATCGTGACGGCCTTCGTAGACCAGGCGGCCGCCGCGCTCCAGGTCGCCGCGCACGTACAGATAGCCGCGTTCGCTCGCCAGCACGCGCGCGAGCTCCGTCAGCAGGGTGTCCGTCTCGCTCTCGCTGCGCTCGACGCTGAACGGAAAGATGCCGGCCCCGGCGTGAATCTCGATGGCGACCGGCGTCCGACCTTGGGCCTGGGCAATGACCGCCCGCGCCACGTCGTCGGAGCGACGATTGAGTTGCGCCGGCAGCGCCGAGATCGGCGAGCTCGCGGCCACGTCCATCCAATCGGTGGCGACGCAGTCGACAGAGCGCCCGCGCCGCTCGCCGGCCAGCGGGGTGACCGCGGCGAGGCGGCCATGGAAGACGCGGTGCGTATAGCCGAGATAGGCGATCGTCAGCCGGATCGGGATGCCGATCAGCCAGCCGTCGCGGACATTCGGATGCGAGGGCGTGTAATAGCCAGACAGGCCGGCCCGCGGCCCGTTGTCGAGCGTGAACGCGAGCGTGCCGGTCGTCGCCACCGTATCGTTCGGGCCGCTGCCGGCGATCCCCTGACGCATCTCGAGCGGCGTCGGGCCGGTGCGCAGGTGTGGCGTCAGGTCGGTCCACTGGCGCGTCGCCTGCAGCGACGCCGCGAGCGTCGCATCACCCTCGCGGCCGATCGACGCATAGGCAAGCACCGCGCGGAGGCCGCTCCCATCGCCGGCCGCGTTGCCATTCAAGCCGCCAATCCGCAGCGGCGCCGTCGTGTACTGTGGCTCCGTACTACTGGCCGTCGTTTCAATCGCCCCTTGAATGACGCCGTCGATGGTGATCCACGCCTGTCGATCGCCGGATTGATAGTGCGCCGTGATCACGTGCTCGCCGCTGTCGAGACTGCCGCGCGTGAAGTCGAAGAGCAGCGCGCCGCCGCTGCGCAGATAGAAGCGGATCGCGCCGCTCGCGATCGCCACGTAATAGCCGTTATTGCTCGCCGTGTCGTACTTCGAGATCAGCCCACGCCACGTCGCGTCCGCGACATACTCGCGAATCAGGATCGTGAGGTCGATGTCGCCGTTGGCCAGACTCACGTTAAACGGCCCCTGGCCCGAGTCCGGCACGTCGACAAATCCGTTGCCGGTAAAGCGCGTGCCGATCGCGCCCTCCGGAATATCGAGCGAGAGCCCACCTTCGAAGCCGGAGCCGACATAGCTGCCGTGGTAGTTGTGCCCGCTGATATCGCGCGCTATGCCGGTCGTCAGCAGATCGGCGAGCGGCCACGTGCCGACGGTGTTCGCCTCGTTGATGAGCCGCGAGCGAAACCCGACGCCAAGGTTCGCTTCGAGCCGATACCAGTCCGGCAAGATCCGCTGCGGCGGGAGGCGCGTCGTGAACGTCCACAGCTCGCTCGACGTCGAGCCGCCGACATTGCGCGCGACGACCCGCCAGTAGTACTGGGTGTCGACGGCGAAGTCGGGCGGATCCCAGGACGTCGTCGGCGCGGAGACCACCTGCGCGAGCGGCGGCTCCGACGTCGCGCCGAAGTACACGTCGTAGAACTGCGCGCCGGGAACGGCGGCCCACGACAGGACCGCCGTGCGCGGGATGCCGGCGGTGCGGTCGCCCGGCGAGGGCGTGTGCGGCGCCTCGAGGAGCGCGATATCGAACCACCAGACCGGCCCGACGGTCTGGCCGCCCGCATTCACCGCGGTGATCTGCCACGCGTAGCGCCGGCCATTGACGAGCGGGGAGGGCACCTGCCACGTCGTGCCGGCTTGGTTCGTCGCCACGCGCGTCAAGGAACCGCCCGTATACGGCCCGAAGTCGACGTGATAGCCGCTGGCGCCGGCGACGCCGGTCCACGTCAGGAGCGGCGTGGCGAGCGTGGGCTGGACGCTGCCGACGGCCGGCGAGGGGTTCGTCGGCACGGTCAACGTCGCCGCCGTGAAGGACCAGATCGGGCCAATGGTCTCGCCGGTCGCGTTGGCCGCCGTCACGCGCCACTGATAGAGCGCGCCATTGGTCAGCGTACCGACCGTCTGATAGCTGGTGCCGGCCTGATGCGTTGACACGCGCGCGAGCGCACCGGCCGGGCCGAAGTCGACGTGATAGGTCGTCGCCCCCGGCACGGCGGTCCACGTGAGAAGAGGCGCCGCGAAGAGCGTAAGCGTCGAGCCGTCAGCCGGCGACGGGGTCGTCGCGGCGTCGAGGACCGGCATCGTGAACGCCCACGTCGCAGAGCTCGTCGCGCCAATGTCGTTCCGGGCGACGACGCGCCAGCTATAGGTCTGGCCGTTTCTGAGCGCGCCGGGCACCTGATAGGACGTCCCCGTCAGGCCGGCGGCGACGAGCGCGGGCGGCTGCCCAGTCGGCCCGAAGTACACGTCAGAGGCGGTCGCGAGCGTCGCGCCGGCCCACGTCAGGAGCGGCGACGCAAAGCTCGGGAGCGTCGAGCCATCAGCCGGCGACGG
>DATDHP010000109.1:0-3253 GCA_036521515.1 Vicinamibacterales bacterium | reverse complement strand
GCCGTTGCGCGCGTTTCTCGAGGGCCATTGTCAGGTTCCGCCTGGCATCGGCGAAATCGGGGCGTAGTTTCAGCGCCAGCCGGAACTCGTCGATCGCCTCGTCAAGCCTGCCCTGCGACGCCAGCGTCACACCGAGGTTGTTGCGGGCCTCGACCGAGTCGGGCATCAGACGGAGTGCCGCCCTGAATTCTTCGATCGCATCATCGTACTGGCGAGACTCCAGGAGGACAGTGGCGAGATGATAGCGCGCCTCGCCGTCGCGCGGATTGAGCTCCACCGAGCGGCGGAGATGGGGAAGCGCCTCGTCAGGGGCATCAAGTGCCCGCCCGAGCAACGTGTGCAGCTCTGCAGACTCCGGGACGACGGTGCCCAGGTAGGCGCTGCCCGCGATCATCCGAGGTCGTCCATCGGCAGGTGCCGGCGTCGGTGCAGTAGCGCCAGGCGACGGTCGATAGGCGAGCTCGAGCACGGATAGGTACGTGTCGAGCCCCTCCACGAGCGGCACCGGTCGTCCATTGACGAAGCATCCCGGGCACCAGGCCGAGACCTGGCTCAGGTCGACGATCGACGCAGGTGGGGCCCCGCCGAACGTCAAGAGCGACCTCGCGCTGTACTCCTGGATCGGGCGGTCGTCGGTCGCCGGAGGTGTGTCCCGAGTCGCATCGGCAAGCGTGCGGGCCGAGGCGACGAAGGTGCCGACGATCTCGCGTGCGTCGCCGAGGTCCAGACGCCGGAGGTCCGCCTGTACGCCGGGAGCCGTCGACAGAGCGGCGGCGATCCGGGCCGGATCGACCTCGATCCGCCAATCGTTGACGCCAACCAGCAGCAAGTTCGTATCGGCGCCCGACAGCAGCACCGACTGGGGGAAGACGTCGACGAATGCGCGAATCATCGCCAGGGTGGTCTCTGCCGGCACCTGCGACACGGGGAGCCACTGGCTGATGGAGCCCTTCGGCTTGAGGCGCGTTCGAGCCAGGGCGTAGAACTCCCTCGAATACAGTGCACCGACACCCGCATGCACGATGGGTGGCGGTTCCAGCGTAATCAAGTCGTATGCGGCCTCGCGCCGCATCCGCAGGTGGTGCCGCCCGTCGTTCACATGCACCACGACGCGCCGGTCCTGCAGGACGTTCCCGTTCACGTCCGAGAAGTAGCCCGCATGGGAGAGGACGTGTCCGGACAGGTCGACCACCTCGACGCGTCGCACCGAGGGGTGGAGCGTGGCGGCGTGCGCGGTGTTGCCGACGCCGAAGCACATCACCAGCACGTCTTCGGGGTTGTCAACCGAGAGCAACGGAATGTGCGCGAGCGCCCGCATGTAGCGCTGTGAGAGGGGATCGGTGGATGACATCGGGTGGCCGTTGGTGAGCAGCATGCGGCCCCGGCCCGGCACATCCGCTACCGCAATGACCTCGGTGATGCCTTCGCTCACGGTGAGGAGCGGCTGCACGGGAAGCACGAGCGCGCGGGCGATCATGTAGTCGGACGGCAGGCGCAGCCACAGGCCAAGCGCCACCGCGGTCACCGCGAGCGAGCCCACCGTGGCGCCGACGGGCGCCCGACGGCGCCGGCCCGGAATCGTGCGCGAGGGGGAGCGTTCGTCCAGCGCGAGCCCGCGCGACGCCAGGTGAAGGGGAACGACGGCTGCACCGGCTGCGAGCATGAGAATCGTGGCGCTTGCCTGGATCCCGAGCGCGGGCAGGAGCAGGAACCCCGAGGCGAGGGAGCCGCAGACGGCGCCGGCCGTGTTGGCCAAGTAGAGGAGGCCAGCACGACGGCCAACGGAGCGCTCCGTGCGCTGAATGACCGCGTTCCCGAGCGGGAAGGCGAAGCCCATCAACAGCGCGGGAACAGCGACCTCGACGAGCATCGGCATCGCGTTGAACCACAGCTCCTCGAAGGCGCGTTCCCATCCGGACACCTCGCGGCCGGTTGCCGCGAGCGCCGCCGCGTGAGCCAATCCGGCGTCCCTGACAGCCTGCGCATCCGCCGAGGCCAGTCCGAGCAGCGTGGCGGCGATGAACAGGCCTTGCACGCCAATCAGCCACAGCGCCGGCTGGGTCGTGCGCCGATGGAGGAACCCGCCGGCGAACGAGCCTCCGGAAATACCCAGCAGGATGATGCCCAGCAGCAGCGAGAACACGGCGCGGAACTCGCCAAGCAGGATGCTGAAGTGGCGGAACCAGACGATCTCCATGCCCATCGCGGCGAAGCCGGAAAGCGCGAGAGCCAGGGCAACGGGGATGAGACGCGCGGCCTCGGGCTCCGGGCTCCGGGCTCCGGGCTTCGGAAGCGTAGCCGGGGCTTGAGCTCTGTGCTTTGAGCCTTGTGCCTTTCTCGAAGCCGTGGCTTCCGGCTTTCCGCCTCCGCCCAGGCTTCGGCGAGACCTCGCCGTAGCGCTCAGCGCGAAGGCGGGTAGCCGGAAGGCAAGGTACAGCGCGCCAAGGCCGGCCACGACGTTGAAGGTCACTGCGATGAACTGCGTGTTGAGCAAGCCATACGCCGGCACGAACGCGAGGTCGGTCAGGAGGCAACCGAGCGCGGCGCCCGCCGTGTTCACGCTGTAGAGCACGGCGATTCGCCACGCCCCGATGTCGACGTCCGCCCGAACGAGATGGCGGATGAGCAGCGTCAGCGTGCCGCCCATCAGGATCGTGATCGGTGCGAGCAGGATCACGGCGATGGCCGCGCGCGCCAGGTGCGATCCCGCGGACAGCGCGTACCAGCCCTGCGCGTCCTGCGAATAAGAGGAGACGAGCGCGGAGAGTTGCTCGAGGTGGGGCAGCAGCGCCGAGACGGCCAGGCCCAGCGCAGCGACCGCAAATTCAACGTGCGCATACACGCGCAGCAGCGAATCGGGTCGTTCCACATAGCGCCGATCGGCCCATGCTCCCACGACGTAGCTGCCGACGCCGAGTCCGAGCATGAAGACGGCGACGACCAGCGACGCCGAATAGATCGTGTTCCCGAACACGTTGCCGAACACACGGACCCAGGCGACCTGGTAGATCAGGCCGCTGAAGCCAGAGCAGAAAAAGAGGAAATAGAGGAGACCCGTCATGCCGCGTCGTTGACGCGAAAATACTATGGAAACGTCCGCTTCCCGGCAAGAAGGCTCCCTTGACAACCAGGAGTGCGTATGCCAACGTCACGGCCGGCGCTCTGGATTTCACACTTTTCGGTCGGTCGGTCGCCTATCGCCCGTGTTCCCGGTTCTCATTGAGGAGGGCTCATATGGGATCTGCGGTTGGGT
>DATDHP010000108.1:0-7138 GCA_036521515.1 Vicinamibacterales bacterium | reverse complement strand
CTGGGCCATTCGCTCTCGACGATCGCGCGCGCCTCTTCGTCGACGAGTGCCTGTGCTTCGCCCTTGAAAAGATCCGCCTCCCCGTGCGCGATCACGCTTTCCCGCTCGAGCCTTGACGCGTAGAGCGCGATTGGATCCTTTGCCGCCCACTCCCTGTAACAGCCGCGATCGGCGTAAGCGCCTTGCTGCGCCAGCTCGGGGTATTCCCAGGAGAGCGCCGGTTCCCTGCCGAGGTACAGCATGTCGTCGTGGTGCGCGTGGCCGCACATGCGCATGCAGACCAGCTCGATGAGCGTGCACCCTTCGCCCGAACGTGCGCGGGCCGCGGCCCACGCGAACGCGGCGGCGATCGCGTCGGCGTCGGTGCCATCGATCGTGATCCCCGGGATGCCGTACCCCGCGGCCTTGTCCGCGAACACGCGCACGGCGGACTGCTCGCGGACCGGCGTGGACAGCGCCGTCTGGTTGTTCTCGACGCAGAACACCGCCGGCAGCTTCCGTGCCGCGCACAGATTGATCGCCTCGTGCCACTCACCGAGCGAGGAGCCGCCTTCCCCGATGAACGAGAACGCGACGCGGCCGCTCGCCGCGCGCGCGAACGCCATCGCCAGCCCGGCGATGGACAGCGTGCTGACCGAGAGCGGCGCCGTCGCAGGAAGGATTCCTGACTCGAAGTCGCCGATATGCAGGTCCTTGCCGTCCATGGGGGGGCCCTGCTTGCCCATCTGGGCGTTCAGGACCATGCGCACCGTTGCCGCGTCGGGACGCATCGCGAGCGCGACGCCCACGTCGCGGATGATCGGGCCAACGACGTCACCCTGCCAGCCGCGCTCGGCGTCGCGGTACCGCGGGCCGCGCCGCAGGCGGATGGCGGCGGCGTAAATGGCTTCCTGTCCCAGCGAACGGAATCCCTTTCCCTGGAATGCCAGGTTGCCGTAGCGCACCTCGCCGCTCGTGAAAAACTGCTTCAACCGGTTGTCAACCGCGCGCGTGAGGATCATGCCGTGCAGGATCTCGCGGCGCTCGTCGCGGGTCAGCGAGGCGGCAATATCTTCACGCGTGAGAAACCCATCGCACGCGTCGGCCAGCGCCTCGCGCGCTGCATCGAGGCGTTTGGCGGCGGCCACGCCAGGCGTCGTGTCGGGCAGTCCCGAAGCCGGCAGCGCGGCGATGCGGCGATCGAGCTCGCGCCGGAAAGCGCGCCGCTCTCCGCCCGCCGCCTCGAATGCCTCCTGCACCAGCGCAACGGCAAACGGGAACCGCTCCAGCACGAACGACGCGAGACGTGCCGCAACGCCTGCAGCCGGTGGAGAAGGTGACGGCCTCGCCATCAACGCCATCGTATCCGACTATTCTTGTAGCCTCACGTAGGGGCCGGCTGCAGCCGGCCCGGGGTTGGGAGTTGGAAGTTGGGAGTTGTCGAGAGTCATTTCAAGGGGTGGGCAAAGCCCGGTCCAGTGCCGCCGGGCGCCGCGAGTCCACCCGACGTGCCGTCCGATGAGTCGCTCGACGCTCTCAGCGGCCACTTCCGCATCTTCCAGCTTCGCAAGGGACATCGCTTCTCGACCGACGATGTGCTGACGGCGTGGTACGGGACGAGCTGGGCTCCGTCTGCCAGGACGGTGCTCGACCTGGGATCAGGGATTGGGTCGGTCGGCATGATGGCTGCCTGGCGGCTGCCGGGCGCCCGGTTCGTCGCCATCGAGGCGCAGGGCGACAGCGTGAGACTCGCCAGAAAGTCCGCGGCATACAACGGGCTCGAGGCTCGGTACGAGATTCGACACGCGGATTTTCGCAGCGCCGGAGCGTTCCATCCGGTTGAACGTTTCGACCTCGTCCTGGCGAGCCCGCCGTACTTCCCGCCCGGCACGGGCACCGAAGGGGACCACCCGCAGAAGGTGGCATGCCGTTTCGAGCTGCGCGGCGACATCGCCGACTACGCGGCCGTGGCGGCAGCGCGCCTGGAGCCGGGCGGGTTTTTCGCCTGCGTCTTTCCAGAGGACCGGCGCGACCATGTCGAGGCGGCCGCCAGCGGCGCATCGCTCGCGATCGTCCGCCGCCGGCCGGTGATCTTCAGGGAAGGCGAGCCGCCGCTGATCGGGGTGTACGGAATGCTGCGGGCGGATGATCTCCCGCACGCCATGCGCACGCGCACCTGGCTGGAACCGCCGCTCGTCATCCGATCAGCAGCCGGCGCCGTTCACGAGGAATACGCCGCGATCAAGCTCGCAATCGGGTTCCCGCCGTAGCCGCCTTTCGGCCCCACGCCAGCAGCGCCAGCGTCGCACGAATGCCGCCGTTGCCTCGTTTTGCACACGACGTCACGCATTTGCAGCGGTTGGCGCCCAACTAATGTCTTCCCCGGGGCCGACTCTGCGTTACGCTTGATCGATTACCTCGAGCAAGCAGCCATGTCGACGTATTACCGCCTTGCTGCCGCGGCAGCCCTCACCCTTGGCGTCTCACTTTCAGGGGCGGCCGCCTTCGCCGACACACTGCTTCTCAGAAACGGGAACCGTGTCTTCGGCCAACTCGTGGCCGTGAGGAATGGCGTCGTCGAGTTCGAGGAGGAACGCGGTTCCCAGAGGCGGCTCCTCCGCGTCGATCAGGATGACGTGCGCGCGATCGAGTTCGACGCCGACACCTTCGACATCCCGACCACCGGCCCCGGCAGGCCACGCGGCATGCGCGAGCGCGAGCTGGACGTGCCTGCACGGAGGCCGTGGACGGATACCGGCATCACCGTGAAGTCGGGGCAGACGATTTACTTTGCCGCGGAAGGCGATGTGACATGGGGTCGCGACCGCCGCCATGGGCCGCAGGGAGAAAGCAATTCGCCGCGCAACGCGCTGCGTCCGATCCCGTCGCGCCCGGCGGCCGCACTCATCGGCCGTGTCGGGGACGATGCCCCGTTCTTCATCGGCGCCGACCAGGGGCCCATTCGCGCCCGCTCGTCCGGTACGCTGTTCCTCGGGATCAACGACGACTACATCGAGGACAATTCCGGCGCATTCAAGGTGACGGTGTATCACTGAGTTGTCTCTTCCGGCTAAAGCCGGAAGCCACATCTGTCTTGTGGCTTCCGCCTTCAGGCGGAAGATCAGGTAGCTGTGCTCACGAGCTGCCGAACTAGACATCTCCTAAGGCCTGAGTCGTGACAGATGAAGCAAGTTTCTAGTAGCGAAGATCCGCCGATCCACTCGTCGGTTTGAGGCGGAGCTTCGCTACACTGCCTGGGGTGTCAACGCAGAGGTGACGGCACGTGTCATGTCCCCGGTCGTGGCCTTGCCGCCGAGGTCCGGCGTTTTGACCCGCTCGTCGCCAATGACCTGCTCGATCGCCCGCAGGATGCTGTCGTGCGCCGGGCGCTCGCCGAGGTGATCCAGCATCATCGCGCCCGCCCAGATTGCCGCTATCGGATTGGCGATGCCCTTTCCCGCGATGTCGGGCGCGGAGCCGTGAATCGGCTCGAACATCGACGGCGTGGTGCGATCGGGATTGATGTTGCCGCTCGGTCCGACGCCGAGGCTGCCGGAGATGGCAGAGCCGATGTCGGTGAGGATGTCGCCAAACAGGTTGGATGCCACAATCACGTCGAGGGTGTGCGGGTGCGTGACCATCCGCGCGGCAATCGCGTCCACGTAATACCTGCGGTAGTCGACCTGCGGAAACGCCTTGGCGATCTCCGCGACCACCTCGTCCCACAGCACCATCGAGTGCTGAAGCGCGTTCGATTTCGTGGCGCTGGCGAGCATCCTTCGCGGCCGCGACGCGGCGAACTGGAACGCGTACCGTGCGATGCGCTCGATCGCGCGGCGGGTGAAGACGCCCGTCTGCTCGGCGAGCTCGTCCGGCGTGCCCGCGTGCAGCCGGCCGCCGATTCCGCAGTACTCGCCTTCGGAGTTCTCGCGCACGCAGACCATGTCGACGTCCGCAGCCGTCCGGCCGGCGAGCGGCGACGTGATGCCCTGCAGCAGGCGCATCGGCCGCAGATTGACGTATTGCCGCAGCCGCTGGCGCAGCGGCAGGAGCAGCTCGCGCGCGGTGATGTGGTCGGGTACTGACGGAGAGCCAATCGCCCCGAGGTAGATGGCGTCGAACCCGAGCAGCGTCTCGACCGCATCGGGATCCATCATCCGGCCCGCGCGGAGGTAGAACTCGGAGCCCCATGGGAACTCGGTGAAGTCGAGGCGGAACCCGCCCTGCTCACAGGCGGCCTTCAGCACGGTGATCCCCGCCGGGATCACCTCCTGGCCGATGCCATCACCCGCGATGACCGCGATCTTGAATGTCTTCATGGTCATCATCCTAATCGGGACGGAATCCCGATTCTTCCGGCTGAAGCCGGAAGCCACATCTACAGTGTGGCGTCCGCCTTCAGGCGGAAGATCTGCCTCACTCCGAGAACGACGACATAGGCGACGGCGGAGGCAACGATGCCGCTCGAGGTCGGGTCCACCCACGGATGCGGCTGCCCGCCCAGCCCGATGATCGCCAGCGTCCCGACCCCCGCGGCGATCGAGGCGAGCGCTTCGATCGCGCCCGCGCGGCGACTGATCAATCCGCCCAGCACCGGCACGAACAAGCTCACGCCCAGCACCGAGTAGAACACGCGCAGGGCGCCGATGACCGTCGAAAGATAGATCGACAGGATCACGCCGGCCGTCCCGCCGATCACGGCAATCGTTCGCGCCACGCGCAGCAATTCCCGGTCGGTCGCGCGCGGGTTGATATGGCGCCGGTAGATGTCCTGCGACATCGACGTCGAGAGCATGAAGAGGATGCCGTCACAGGTGTCCACGGCCGTCGAAAAGACCGCTGCCATCGCCAGCGCACCAAGCCAGGCGGGCAGCAGCTTCAGGAACAGCATCGGCAGCACGAGGTTCGGATCGGTGATGCCGGGCAGCGCCGCGCGGGCGCTCATCCCGAGCAGCACCGGGGCGAACGCGAACAGCATGAGCGCCGCCGCGTTCATCGCGACGCCGACGGTGAGCGCGCGTTCGCTCGCCGCGCCATATGCCTTCTGGATCAGCCCCGGGGAGATGACGAATGCCGGCCCGGTCAGCGCGAGAAGCGTCCAGCCCGAGCCGGGACCAGATGCATACCAGATGTCGGTCATCCACGGCGGGCCCGTCGAGGTGAGCGCTTCGAGCCCGCCGGCCGCGCCCAGCACGAACGGCAGCGCGGTCACGAAGCCCGCCAGCATGACCGCGAGCTGCAGCGTGTTCACCCACGCGGTGCCAAGCAGCCCGCCCGCCGTGAAGTAGATGGTCATCACCGCGCCGCCGGCGAGCGCGCCCATCCAGCGCGGCGCTCCGGTAATCACGCTCACGATTGCGGCGCCGGCGATCAGTTGCGCGGCGAGGATCACCAGCGAGATGAGCGCGATCAGTGTGGCCGTGACACCGCGCACCGACGGTCCGTAACGGAACTCCAGGAAGTCGCCGATGGTGTAGAAGCCGTGGGCATGCGCGAGCCGCCACAGCCGCGGCCCCACCCAGAAGGCAAGGGCCAGCGATCCAATCCCGGCGGATCCGCTCCACCACCACGCGCTCAGCCCCTGGTTGTAGCCCAAACCAGCCGCGCCGACCGTGGCGCCGGCGCCGATGTTGGCGGCCAGCATCGATGAGAAGACGAGACCAGGGCCGAGGCCGCGCGCCGCCACGAAGAAGTCGCCGCTCGTGCGGACGTAACGAGCTGTCCAGAGGCCGAGCGTGGCAATGGCCACCGCGTAGGCGATGACCAGCGCGAGGTGAAGGCTCACCGCAGGCGGGCGGGCACCGTTCCAAGCTCGCGCGCTGACGGCAGTCCGCCGAGGCTCTCGGCCTTCGCCACCGCCCGCACGATGCTTTCACTCATGACTTCCGCGGCGAGCGCGCCAATCAGACTCAGATTGATCTCGCCATCCCAGCGCCCGGTGGCGAGGGCGAAGATGGTGTCGCCGTCGGCGAGAGTGTGGGAGGGGCTGATCGCGCGGGCGAGCCCGTCGTCCGCCATGAGCGCCACGCGACTTGCCTGCTGCTTGGTAAGCCGTGCGTTGGTTGCGACGAGTCCGACGGTTGTGTTTGCCGCTGGTCTCGCCTGCGGCGCAACCGCGCCAGCGGCAATCAGCTTGCGGAGATCCGCGAGCGTGCCGTCAGGATTACGCGCGCCGGCCACCACCTGGCCCGACCAGGGATCGATGACGTCGCCCACTGAATTCACCGCAGCGACGGCGCCGACAACGAGGCCGTTTGGCAGCACGATCGCGGCCGAGCCGAGCCCGCCCTTCATCGGCGAACGCCGGCCGCCGGGGTAGCCGGGGCGCTCGACGCCGCCGCCCATCTTTCCGACGGTGGCGCCGGCGCCTGCGCCGATATTTCCCTCCCGCACAGCGCCGTTGCCGGCTGCCGAGGCGGCGCGGTAACCGCAGTCCGCATCGGGACGAATCTTCGGGTCGCCTCCGAAATCGAGGTCGTACAGGACCGCGGCGGGAACGATTGGGATGACGCCTGAGTCCATTTTGTACCCGACGTTGCGTTCTTCCAGGTACTTCACGACGCCCTGGGCGGCATCGAGCCCGAACGCACTGCCACCTGACAGCACGATCGCGTTGACGCGGTCCACCGTGTTGAGCGGATCGAGCAGATCGGTCTCGCGCGTGCCCGGCGCGCCGCCGCGTTGCGACACGCCGCCGACGGCGCCGTCGCCGTCGACGAGCACCACGGTGCAGCCGGTGGGCCGGCCCGCCATGGTGTGATGGCCGACGCGAAGGCCAGCCACTTCGGTGAGACCCTTGTTCATCGTCGTCGGCGACTGCGACTGCACGGCGAGACCCAGCATCGTCGCCAGGCACACACACGCGAAAGCCTCAGTCCTGCTCATAGCACTCTCGAGTATTCGTAGAGGCCGACCTTCAGGTCGGCCTGGGCCGGCTAAAGCCGGCCCCTACGTCACCGCCGACTGCCCGCTAGTTCTCGACCGCCTTGAACGTCTTCGCAAGCCACGCCGATACCGTGTTCGTCACGTCCTTGCTGACCGTTCGATCGGGAAGCGAGCCGTACTCGCTGGTATGACCGGTCGTCGCCGGCACGAGCAGGTGATTCACGCCGCGCACGGTGACGACCTCGATGGACCGCGACCGGCCTTTGCGCCCGAC
>DATDHP010000107.1:0-4221 GCA_036521515.1 Vicinamibacterales bacterium | reverse complement strand
GCTGCCCAGTTCGTCGTAAATGAGCGGTGCGGTTGCGCTCGCGGCGTCGTCCGTGCTGACGATCGCCGGCAGCGGCTCGTATTCCGCCGCTATCGCGTCGAGTGCGTCTTCCGCCTTCGGCCGCGTGGAGGCGGCCACCATTGCCACCGGCTCGCCGACGTAGCGCGCCTTGTCGACAGCGCACGCATACTCCGGGATCGGCGTCTGCAGGCCGGCGGCATACCTCCCCGGCTTGAACGGCCGCGACATGCGCGTCACGTCGTGCGGCGTCAGGACGCCAGACACGCCGGACCGTTGCGCGGCTCGCTCGCCGTCGACCGACGTGATCCTGGCATGCGCATAGGGACTGCGCAGGATGAACGCGTGGACCATACGCGGCAACACCAGGTCGTCCACGAAGCGGCCGCGCCCTGCAACGTGCCGCGGCGCCTCCTTGCTGCGGACGCTGCTGCCTATGTAGTTGGCGCTTTGCATTGGCGCAACATCGACGCGGCCGCCCGCCGCCGCTGGCTGCACGCCGATGATAGACCGGCTGGGTTTCCAGTCATACAGGGGACTCGCGCCAACTCATGTCTCGGGCATGAGGCGCTGTTCGAGTTACTTGAGCCGTTCCACAATCTGTCTACAACGTCCAGGCCAGCGAGTGAAGAACTACCAGAACCCGGCCGGGCTCTTGATCGCTCCAGACAGGATGGCGTTCCGAACGTCGTCGATCGTCGTCAGGCCGCCTGGCGCGGTACCACCCCACTCGAATCGAGTCGCGGCCGGCGTCCAGTGAAACAGCGCCACCTGCCACGTGTGGGCGATACCGCCGCGCTCGTAGTAGACGAGGCAGTGATCAGTCGAGCACCCCGCCGCGACCAGCCGACGGATCGACAGCTTCGGATTGACGATCACGTCGGTCACCTGAAACTCGGCTCCGGGCTCGGCGATGTCGAGTGTCTGGCCGCCGAACAAAGTCTGCAGCCCGTCGCGGACGCCGAGCGGCAGTCCTCTGATGGACGTGACAATCCCGAACCGCTCGTCGTTCACGTGGGCCCGCAACGCCCCGGACAGTGCTGCGGGGGGCGTCGCCTGGTTGGCGGCAACCACGGCCGACCAGAGGCTCACGCCGATCGCGCAGAGAAGTCGTGTGCGGCGCATCCAGAGCCCCCCAGCCCTCCTCTGCACACCTGCTCGTTGTGACCAGGCTCAGCGCAGGGATATGCGCGCTTCCGCGCAGGAGGAGAGCTGAGATGAGATTCTACAACTGCCAGCATCGTCACTATTGCGGGATCGGCTTGCACGTCAAGACAATGTCCATGTGCATCCTCGATACCGCCGGTCAGGTGCTCGTGCACGCAACGTGAAGTCGACACCGGAGGCCTTTCTCGAGGTGGTGGCCCCGTACCGGGAGGATCTGGTCGTCACGGCCGAGTGCATGTTCACCGGCGCAACATCGACGCGGCCTCTTTGACCGCCTCCACGATCTGCACGTAGCCGGTGCACATGCAGAGGTTGCTCGAAAGGTCTCTTCGAATCTGCTCCGCTGTGGGATTCGGATTCCTGTCGAGGAGCGCGTGACTTGCCATCAGGAAGCCTGGCGTGCAGAAGCCGCACTGCAGCGCGAAGTTCCTGACGAACGCCTCCTGTACCGGATGGAGCGTGCCGTCTTTGGCCAGACCTTCGATCGTCGTCACCGCGCATGTGTCCACCTGGACGGCGAGCATGAGGCACGACTTGATCAGCGCGCCATCGACAAGGACCGAACAGGCGCCGCATTCTCCGACCACGCAGCCGACGTGGACGCCGGTGAGGCCGAGACGCTCACGCAGAAAATGTACGAGCAGCGTTCGAGGCTCCGCCTCTTCCTCGTACAACTGTCCGTTGACGCGTACCGTGATGGCATGCTTCATGGCAATGGGATACGCAAGAGCCGATCGAAGAGCCCGTAGATGAACACCCAGGACGCCAGCGCGCAGGCGCCGGCAAGCAGGGGCGATTCGCGTGAGGCCAGCAGCAGGTAGACGAGCGTGAACAGCGGCACGGTGATCAGCGCGCCGAGCAGCCACAGCATCAGGAAGAACGCCGCCATCCAGCCGAGCGCAGGCAGCCACTCGGCGCGGCCCGCCGTCACGAGCACCTCGGCGCTCTCCACATCGTCCGGTGGCGCAGCCGCCACGCCCGCAGGCACGAGGACGCGAACCAGGTTCAACAGCGCGAGCCCGAGCAGCAGCCATCCCGTCGCCAGCGGAAATACGCTGGTGCGGAACGGCCAGGAGCGCGCCTCGACGAGGACGGCCGCGGCAAGCGCAAGGAACGCGGCCGAGATGACGAGGTCCGCGCGCGCGGAACGAGAACCGTGCTGCGCGTCGCGGTGCGGCCGCAGGATGGACCATGCCACGCCTGCAAGCGTAATGACCGCGAACACGATGACGAGAGGCCGCGTCACCCACATCCATTCGTACAGGGAATACGACAGGAACAAATACCGCTCGGCGATGTCGCCGAGTACCAGGGCGAGCAACAGGGGGGCGCGCGGCCACTCCCAGCGGATGGCCGCCACGCCCACGGCAGTGGCCGCCAGCATGACTACGATGTCAGCGAGGTTGTTGTGCGCGGTGTACGCCCCGAACGCGGTCAGGACCAGCAGGAACGGCACGAGCCGCGTTCCCTTGACGTGGGTGAGGCGCGCGAGCTGGTTCAGGAACAGGAATGACACGCCAACCGCGATCAGGTTCGCGATCACGATCACCCAGACCATGGAATAGGTGACGTTGAGGTTTTTCGTCAGCATGGCCGGCCCGGGCACGAGTCCCTTCAGCAGGAACACGCTGAGCAGGATCGCCATGGAGATGCTGCCGGGGATGCCGAAGGCCACCGTCGGGATCAGGTTGCCGCCCTCGCGCGAGTTGTTCACGGCGCCGGCCGCCAGGACACCCTCGACGCTGCCCTTGCCGAACGCCTCCGGGTGCTTCGACGTCTGCTGCGCGTGCGCGTACGCGATGAACTGCGACACGGCGCCGCCCAGCCCGGGAATGACGCCGATACCCACGCCGATGAGGCTCGCGCGCAGCGTCAGCCACCTGTGCTCGAAGGTGTCACGGACGCCCTGCATCACGCCGGCGATCGGGTGATCCGTTCGATACTTCGCGATGCTGCCGCTGGTCATCATCAACTGCAGCACCTCCGCGCCGCCGAACAAGCCGACGACGACGGGGACGACGTTGATGCCTTCCCACAAGTACAGCTGGCCGAACGTGAAGCGCTGGATGCTGCTCTGCGGATCCAGGCCGACCATGGCAAGCAGGAACCCGAACGCTGCCATGATGAAGCCCTTGACCAGGTGCCGCCCGGCGAGCGAGACGATGAAGGTGAGGCCGAGCAGCGTCAGCATCAGGAACTCGGGCGGCCCGAACGCAAGGACCACCGGGCGAATGACGGGCACCGAGGCGGCCAGGACAGCGGCGCCGACCAGTGCACCGACGAGCGAGCTGAACAGGACTGCCCCGAGCGCGCGTCCCGCTTCACCGCGCCGCGTCATCGGGTAGCCGTCGAGCACGGTTGCCGCCGAGGTGGCTTCGCCGGGAATGCCAAACAACACCGACGTGATGTCGCCCGCCGTTGCCGTCACCGCGTGCATGCCGAGCAGGAAGGCGAACGCCGAGATGGCGTCCATCGGGTACACGAACGGCAGCATCAGCGCGAGCGTCGCGGCGCCGCCAAGGCCGGGGAGAATGCCGACGGCCAGGCCGATGGCGATGCCCACGAGCATGATGCCGAAGGTGTGCGGCGCAAGGACCTGCAGGAGCGCGGAGGCGAACACGTCCATTGGAGCGTCAGCTGTACAACGTGGACAAGTGGAAAAGTGGACGAGTGGAAAAGTAAGTCATAAGTACAACGAGCCAAGCCCACTTGCGCGCTGCGAGTCCGACGGCATCGCCACGAGCCGCCGCAAGGTCGGTCGTGTCAGCTGATCGTGCTTCCCCCTTACTTTTCCACTTCTCCACTTGTCCACTTGTCCACTTTGTACAGTTCAGTCCTTCCGGTCCATCGCGGTCACGCCCGCGCCGCGCATTTCACCAACCGCCGAGGACGGGATCGTGCTCTCGGGCAGCGGGAACCTCGGATCGGCGAAGAGATCCTTCCACTTGCCGACCATCTGCCGCACCAGCTCCGGGCTCGCCTGCGCGACGCGCGGGAACGTGTCGAGCTTCTCGAACGGGCGGCACGCATCGATGA
>DATDHP010000106.1:0-2511 GCA_036521515.1 Vicinamibacterales bacterium | reverse complement strand
TGCTGGAGCGGTATGGCGAGAAGTATCCCGACGTCATGAAAGTGAACGCCACCCTTCAGGATGCCACGCGGCAGCTTCAGACGGAGCTCGCCAAGGCGATCGAAGCCATCCGGAACGACTTTCAGTCGGCACTGGCCGAGGAGCGGACGCTTGCCGCCGCGCTCGAAGAGCAGAAAAGTGCGGCGATGGACCTCAATCGCAAGAGCGTCAGCTACACCGTGCTCGAGCGCGGGGCCCACAGCAACCGCCAGGTGTACGAGACGCTGCTGCAGCGCGAGAAAGAGCTGCAGGTGATGGCCAACAGTAGTGGGAACAACGTCAGGGTGGTCGAAGGCGCCGAGAAACCCGGCGCGCCGTTCACGCCCAGGCCGCGGCGCGACCTGGCGCTCGGGACCGTGGCCGGCCTGGTGCTCGCGCTGGGCCTGGTCTTTTTCCTCGACTATCTCAACGACACCGTCAAGAACCCCGACGATGTGACCGAGAAGCTGAAGATTCCGCTCCTGGGCCTGGCGCCGAAAGTGACCGGCGGCGAGCAACCCTTGCTCTCGCACGAGGTCCCCTACGAGTTCGGCGAGGCCTTTCGAGCGCTGCGCACGTCGTTGATCTTCAGCAGCCGATCGGAAGCGACTCGTCTCGTGATGGTGGCGAGTGCGCAGCCGCTCGAAGGCAAGACGACCGTGGCGTGCAATCTCGCACTCGCCCTCGCCATCGGCGGAGCACGCGTGCTGCTGATCGATGCCGATATGCGGCGTCCTGCCCTGCACCGCGCGCTGCGCATCGAAAACGGCACCGGCCTCTCGCACGTCCTGACGGGTCAGGCGCAGATGGAGGCCGCAGTGGTTGCGCTCGAGAACCCGAAAATCTCCTTGCTGACAGCCGGAATTTCACCCCCGAATCCTTCGGAGCTCCTGGGATCCGGGGCGATGAAGACGCTGCTCGAAGAGACGAAGAACGGCCGATTCGACTGGGTGATTGTCGACACGCCGCCCGTCCTGGTCGTCACAGACGCGGTCGTCCTCGCGCCCCTCGTCGGTGGAATTGCCTTCGTCATCGGGTCCGAGATGACCCGTTGCCAGCATGCCGCGCGCGCGCTGGACACGCTCATGGCGAGCGGCCCCGGTCTGCTCGGCGCCGTCCTCAACCGCGTGGACCTCAAACGCAACAGCTACTACTACTCTCGCTATTACGGCTACAAGAATCGGAACTACTACCTCAACCAATCCACGGCCTGACGCGCGGCGGCAATGGCACGTCGCGTGGCTCGTCGGCGCGATGATCGTCTGGTCTCTCTTCGCCGTGGGGGGGGTATATGTGTGGGCAGGCGCGCCGCTCGTCGCCGCGGCCGTGCTGCTCGCCGCGGTCGCGCGCCCGAAGCCGGGAACGTCGCGCGAGACGCGGATGCTGGACCGCCTGCTGATCGTCTCGGTCGCCACGGTGGCCACGCAGCTCGTTCCCCTGCCGTCCGCGGTGCGGGATGTGGTCTCGCCGCATGCCGATGAGATCCGGTCGGCAATATATCTGGGACCGGCCTCCGTAGCCGCATGGCGGCCAATCTCGGTGTCTCCCGTTTCCACCGCGTATGCGTTGGCGCTCGTCCTGACCGCACTCGTGGTGTTCTGGACCGCAAGAGCCGCCTGCGGCCGCGGCATGGGGCGGCGGATCGTCCGTCACGTCGCGTTGACAGGCATCGTCGCGGCACTCGTGGCCATTGGGCTGTCGGCTGGCAGCGACCCGTGGCTGATCTACGGACGATGGCAGCCTCTCGACGCCGGCGCCAGGCCATTTGGGCCGTTCGTGAACCGCAATCACTTCGCGACGTGGGTACTGATGGCGTGTCCGCTGGCGGCGGGGTACGTCGCCGCCGCGCTCGATGCCCGAAGACGATCGCCCATTCTGGGGGTGAAGCTTGCCGCGTGGCTCGAGGGGATCGGCACCAGCGCGATGTGGGTCGGGGCGGCTGGCGTCGTGATGATCCTGGCTCTGGTCATCTCGACGTCGCGCTCGGGGCTCATCGGCTTCTGTGCGTCGCTGGCCGGTGGGGCCTGGCTTGCACGCGATCGGCTCACGCGGAGGACGGGGGGCCTCGGCGGCGTCATCGCCGTCATCGCGCTCGCCGTTATCGCGCTCGCGGCCATCCTCGCGGCCTTCGTCAACGTGCAGCCGCTCGTCTCGCGCCTCGAGGAGACCGTCGCGGTTGGCGCCGGCGGACGCCCCCGGATCTGGCAGGAGACCCTTCGTCTGAGTCGCGACTTCTGGTTGACGGGCACTGGTCTCGGCGGCTACCAGACGGCCATGAGTGTGTACCAGCAGACCGACAGGACTGTCTTCATCAACCAGGCCCACAACCAGTACCTTCATCTGCTTACGGAGGGTGGCGTCCTGCTGATGGTCCCTGCCGTCATGGCGGTGGCCGCCTTCATTCGGCTTTTCCGGATGCGCCTGGAGCAAGACACGTCTTCGTCGGTCTGGCTGCGGATCGGCGGGGGCGCCGCGCTCCTCGCCGTGGCGATG
>DATDHP010000105.1:0-3103 GCA_036521515.1 Vicinamibacterales bacterium | reverse complement strand
TATTGACGGTGTCGGGACCGATCAGCTCTTCGACGTAGGCGACATCGCGGTACGCGGGGTTCTTGGTGCTGGTACTCGCCCACAGCAGGCGCTGCGTCTGCGCTCCTTCCTCAGACAGCCGTCGCCAGCGCTCGGAACGATAGATCCTCGTGTAGCCCTCATAGGCCAGGCGCGCGTTGGCAATGGCAACGCGTCCTCGCACGCTCTCCAGCGCCGCGCGCTCGGCGAGGCCGCCCTGCAGCATTCTCGACGTCAGTCCGGCGTCGATCGTCGCGTCGATGCGGCTGATGAAGAAGCTGGCCACGCTGGCCAGCCGGTTCAAGTCGCCGCCGCGGCGGGCAAGGGTCTCGAGCCCGGTGATGTAGGCGTCGGCGACGCGCTCGTACATCTCCGTCGAGAACAATAGCGTCACGTTGAGGTTGATGCCGTCACCGATCAGCTCGCGTATGGCGCCGATGCCTTCAACGGTCGCGGGCACTTTGATCATCGCGTTCGGCCGCGACACGCGCGTCCACAGCCGGCGCGCCTCTTCTACCGTTCCCGCGGTGTCGTGGGCCAGCTGGGGCGACACCTCGAGGCTCACGAAGCCGTCGCGGAAATGGGTCCGTTGATAGACGGGACGCAGCACGTTGGCGGCGGCCTGGATGTCGAGGATGGCGAGCGCTTCGAAGATCGCCTTGGGATCCGAAAGCCCTTGCCTGGCCAGCTCGCCAATCGCGATGGTGTAGTCGTCTGAGGAGGTAATGGCCTTCTCGAAGATGGCCGGGTTCGACGTAACCCCCTGCAGTCCGTCCTCGTCGACGAGACGCTGCAGCTCGCCGCTGGTGATGAGATTCCGGCGGATGTAGTCGAGCCAGACCGACTGGCCGAACGTCTGCAGATCGCGCAGCGGGTTGGTACGCCTCGTAGGCGCGAGCGAGTTCATTGTTCCCTCCCGGCCCGGCTGAAGCCGGACTCGACGTTCTGCTCCGCCTCGAGGCGACCCTTCCCGATAACGGTGCGCACTGCCTCGACGACGTGCGCCATCGTGAAGCCGAATGTCTCCTGCAGTTGCTGAAGCAGCGCCGAAGCGCCAAACGTCGTCATCCCGATCGACAATGTGCGATGGTGTTCACCGTGAGCGTGTCGAGATGCTGCTGCGCGAGTACGGATGCCATGATCGAACCTCTAAACAGAGGTCAGCGAGGGAGTAAAGGTCTCCGCCGGTTCAGGAAATCCCGGCGGTCGCGCGACGCGCCGCAGCACCGCCTGCATCACCGTCTCGGCGCGGATGCAGCCGACCAGACGTCCGGTCGCGCGAGCCACCACCGGCAGACTCTTCAGCCCGCGGCTCCACATCGCCAGCGCCGCCGCGGCGGCGGTGTCATCCATCGTCATCACGAGGGGATCGGGCGACATCAGGCTGCGGATGGACACCGCGCTTCGCTCGGCAATCGGGCGAACGGCGACGACGTCCACGACACGGAACAGATCGGTCCTGGTGATGACGCCGGCGATCCGGGACCCCTCGTCCACGATGTAGACGGTGTCGGCGTGATGGGTCGCGAAGATCTCCAGCGCGTCTTCGAACGTGCTGTCGCCGTTCAGGACGTAGGGCGCCGGCTCGACGAATGCGGACACCGGCTCGGCGCTGAGCATCGCGTGCACGTGCGGCATGCGCGTCCACGGACTGGTCGTCCGCTGACGGATCGCCTCCGCCAGCCGCTGCTGCAGCGGGGCCAGCGCTTTCGAGATGCGCGAGAACACCTGCGCGCCGAGCGTGGTGACTTCGACCGGCGTGCGCGCGCGCACGCTTGCGCTGCGCCGGCGTCCCTCGATCAGCGCCATCTCGCCGAAGAAGTCGCCGGGCCCGATGACCGCGACGAGCTGCTCGCTGCCATCCGTTTCATTCGTCCGGACGACATCGAGCGTGCCCCTCTCGACGGAGTAGAAGTTCAGTGCCGGCTCACCCTGGCGGAAGACGAAATCGCCGGGCCGGTAGTAGGCGCGCGACACGCGTTCGCTGGGATCGGTCTTGAGATTCACCAGATCGCGGGCGAAAAGCAGGTCCCACGCCCAATCGGCGCCAACCTTCACGCGCCGCGACCACGACGGGAGCTTGAAGAGATACACGCTGCGCCACAGGAACCAGGCGAGGAAGCCCGAGATGCGGCGGCCCAGGATTTCCGCGACCGCGTTGCGTCCGCCAATCGCGCAGAACACGCCGAGCGGCTTGAACGTGAATGGCTGCGTTGGCTCGCCCCGCATCGCGCGGACGATGTTCTCGGCAACCTGGCGGCCCTGACGCTCGGCAAACTGTCCAGTGGGCGGACAGAGTTCGCCATCGTGTTCATTGACAATACGCGCACAGTCGCCAATGGCCCAGGCATGCTCCTGGTCGCGCAGGCGCATGTCGGGCTCTGTCAGGAGCGAGCCGCGTTCCTTGGGGCTGTCCAGCCGCTCGACGAGGAGCGGCACGCCCGTGCCCACCGTGCTGACGATCGTTGCGCCGCTGACCTGTCGCTCGTCCTGCAGCCACACGCCGTCGGCCGTCGCGGCATTCACGCGGGCCTTGAGCACGATCGAAATGCCGGCCTTGCGCATCTCGTCCTCGGCGAATGTCCGCAGGTCCATGCTCAACTCGGGGAGAATGTGATCCCCCGAGTGCACGAGCGTGACCGAGATGTCGTCGGGCAGGATGTTCGGATAGAAGCGCCGGCTGTGCCGAACGAGGTCGTTGATCTCGCCGGCGACCTCGACGCCGCTGAATCCCCCGCCGACGATGACGAAGCTCAGATACCAGCGGCGCTGCGTGCGGTCTTCACAGACCTCGGCGTTTTCGAGCTGCTGGATGACGTGTGCGCGGAGCGCCATCGCATCGCCGACGCTTTTCAGCGGGAACGCGTGGTCGGACATGCCCGGCACGGAGCCGAGGTTGACGCTGCGCCCGCAGGCGATGACCAGATGGTCGTACGACAGCCTGCCGGTCTGTCCGTCGTGCGCGTCGAACTCGACGACCCGCTGGTCGAGATCGATGGTGCGGACCGTCTCGGTCCGGCACCGCACGCCGTTCAGCACCTGCCGCAGTGGCGCCGCGACCGCGTCCGGGTTGAGCGACGCCCCC
>DATDHP010000104.1:0-4234 GCA_036521515.1 Vicinamibacterales bacterium | reverse complement strand
GAAATTCGAAGACGTTCTTGCGAAGGGTGGGACTGGGCGGGGCCTATCTGTCGCCTGATGCATCAGCCAGCTGCCACGGCAGTGGGCGGTCGGCTGGCAGCTTGCCGCGCCAGTACCGCGAGAGCTCGGTACGGCTGTTCGTCAGGGCCTGAGCGACCTCGACGCGTCCGGCGCGGAGAGCTGCGGCGCGCAGCGTGTCGAGACGCCAGCTGACGCAGGCCGCATCGTCGAGGACATCGTGCGGCCGCGATTTCAACGTCGACTCGAACTGCCGAACCCGATCGTCGGCCGCGTTGTCCTGATCCAATGCCAGAACCATCGCCAACTCGCTCGCCGCGGCTGCCGCGGATTCACAGGCGGGCGGAGTCCCGCCCGACGGCGAGACCTCGAGCAGCACCTGTGCCCGGCCGACCTCCTGCCAGGCCTCGGCAAGCCTGCCGCGGGCGCGAAGCGCATGACCGGCCTCGACGACGATCTGGGCCTGGAATCGTCGTTTGATATCCTCCGGGTCGGTCATCGAATCGGTAACGGCCCGGGCGTCCGCGAGCATGTCTTCTGCGGCGCGCAGATTGCCCCGAATCCGCCACGACCTGGCTTGCCAGATCAGGACCTCGGCGAGACTTGCGCGAGCGTCCATGTTGCCCGCGTCTGCCGCCGCCATCTCGCGATAGCCGTCGATCACTCGCTGCTGCGCCGCATAGGCCTCCGCCCACCGGCCCAGGCTGGCGGCTTCGGGGTCGGCAAGGGCAATCGCTTCCCTGTTGTAGGCGAAGAGGCGACGGATCTGCGTCAGTAACGACGTTGGATCGGAACGTATCTCCTCTTCGATCACGCGTCCCGCTTCGCGCGCCGTGGCCAGACTTGCTTCCAGGCGGCCGGTGGCTCTCAGCACATCCGCATAGGTCGCCAGCACTCGACCGAGGCTCGCGCGCGCTCGTGGCCTCTGGTTCGCCACCTCCTGGCGCGCCAGGTCCACCGCTAGATGCCCGTATCGCTCGGCCTCGTCATAGCGCGCGAGTGCAAGGTAGTACCGGAACGTCGCCTGATAGCCGGACGCCGCGTCCGCCAGGCTGTCGGGCCCGAATCCGGGCGACGTCACGAGCCGCTCGAGCAGCGAGGCTCCACGGCGCATCGATTCATCCCGTCTGGCCGAGTCTTTCGGCCGACCCGTGAGCTCCAACACCTGCGCCTGTATGAAGGCGTTCCTCACGCCGGTGCGCAGGGCGGCCGGGTCGGCCGGGGCAGCATCGAGTGCAACGTCGACCAGCGCCTGCCCTTTCTCGAAGCTGTCGAGCGCGCCGTCCTGATCACCGAGGTTGGGCATGCCGGGCCCGGCCTGGATGACCGCAATGTGCTCGTAGCCTCTCGCCAGCTCCAGCGCCAGCGCCGGGTCGCCTCGCGCCTCGGCGGCCAGCGCCTCCAGATAGGACAACGACGTCCGCACGATGTGCTGGCGGACCGCGGTCATGCCAGCCACTTGACGAATGTTCCTGTCGACGGAGAGGAACTCGTTGGCCAGCGTCCGCACCTGGTCGAATCGCCGCTGCGCGATTCCCAACTGGTGATTCGCGACGGCCAGGCCGCCGGTCAGCCCTGCAAGCGCCACGGCTGACGCCGTCAACGGAATCCAATAGCGGCGACTGAATTTCGAGAGCCGGTACGTCCACGTCCGGCTGCTGGCCGACACGGGACGCGAGGTGACGAGCGCCTCGAGATCGGCAACGAGGTGCGCCACCGAGCCATATCGATGCGACGGATCCGGACGCATCGCCCTGGCAACGATGTTGGAGAGATCGCGCGGGATTCCCTTCCGTATCGCATGCAACGGAAGCGGCTCGCGAGTCGCGATGTCGGCGGCCGGTGACGTCGCGTCGAACGGGGGGCGGCCGGCCAGCAGGTGGTAAAGAGTCGCCCCCAGACCGTAAACGTCCGCGGCCGTGCCCACCGGATTGCCGAGCAGCTGCTCAGGACTCGCATACGCCGGCGTGAGCATCCGCAAAGCGGTCTGCGTCTGACGCTCGTCGAGGTCCAGTAGTTTGCCCACGCCGAAGTCGATCAGCTTCGGCTCGCCGTCCGCGGTCACCAGCACGTTGCCCGGCTTCAGGTCCCGATGAACGATCAGGTTGGCGTGCGCGTACGCAGCGGCTTCGCACACGTTCCGGAAGATCTCGATGACCTCGCGCCAGTGCAGGCGTTCGCAGTAGCGATCGATCGGCTGGCCATCGACGTACTCCATCGCGAAGTACGGCTGGCCGCCTTCGAGCTTTCCGCAGTCGAGAAAACGCGCGATGTTGGGATGAGACAAACGTGCGAGCAACCGCCGCTCGGAGAGGAGCTGTTGCTCGAGATGGGGGTCGGAAAAAGCGCTGTTCAGAAGCTTGACCGCGACGCGCTGCTCGACATCGCCCTCATCCCGTTGGCCCAGGTACACCGCGCCCATCCCTCCGGCGCCCAACAGCTCGACGAGACGGTATGGGCCACATCGCGAACCCGACGCGATCCGGCCGCTGGCGATTTCCGAGCGGGCATTCGCCAGGGCCTCAGTCAGGTCCGACCCCTGTGGAAAGTCGTAAGCGAGCAAAATCTCGACTTCCCGGCGTTCGTCGTTGCTGATCCGCATGCCGTCGAGAGCGGCGCGGCGGGCATCGGGAGGCAGGTCGGCGAGCAGATGAAACAGGCTCTGAACTGCCGGAGTCATGGGTTTCGATACGGATAACGAGTTGCGGAACGGTTTCGAACAATCGCCTGGAGCGGGCTTCATCCAGCGCGATCGCAACAAGTGCCACTGGATGAGCTTGTTGTTACGTCCGGCCATGGATGCCGGCGACCGCTTCACGTCGACCGTCCTGAACCTTCCCGCGGCCGACTTCCCGCGCTGTGCTGGCGGGAGGACGGGGCTGTGCCGGCGGGAGAGCGGGATTCGAACTCTCGAGCATCCTTTAGATTCTGTAAGTTACAGATTCTACAATGCCAGCGTTGCCGTAGATGCCAGCGATGCCGTCGCGCCTTGCCCGCTATTGTCCGCACTGATGAGCTCTACCTGTCACGTGCTTCGCAGTCTTCAGGCTTAGTAGCAGCGGGGTGGCGCCCGCGACCGATCTAATCAGTCAACCGTTGCCGACTTTTCGCGAGTCATCCGAAGCCGGCCAGCGCTTCGGTGGCCGGATCGCAGTCCCGGCGCGGACCGGCTGTCGCGATGGCGGCGCCGTTCGCGGTGCTCACGGGATTCGTGGCCTCGGTTGTGCTCAACCAATGAGCGACGACATCGTCCTCGGAGCCGCCGCCGACGGCATCGGTGAGATCGCTGATCGCTAACACTGAGTGCCTTCAGCGAGCCAGAACCGGCCAACTGACGGCGATCCTGGGCCAGGGCGGTCGTCCGATCCGCCTTTGCCGACTTTTCGTTGCCGATCGAACGAACATTTCGGCATCATGCGGCAAGCCGCGCGCGCGTGATCGGACACGGGACGGTCGTCTTCGAAGGAGAGGCCGAACAACCGTGCCTGACGCTATAATCCGGCCCGGAGTTGCTCATGAAGTACCTGCTTTCTGCTATCGGCGCACTGGCGCTTACGCTCGGCACTGGAGTGGTGATGCTCGAGCGTCCCGCGGCGCAGACCAACGACGGCGGGGTGCCGAACTTCGACTGGGACCCGCTCTTCTACGAAGAGCTGCCGAACCGCTGGACGACCGGCCAGATTGGCGGCATCAGCGTGGACGACCGGGACCACACGTGGATTGCCCACCGGCCGGCGAGCGTCGCGCCGACGATGCGGACGGCGGCGGACAATCCCAGGGCGTCGCGTTGCTGCACACCGGCGCCGCCCATCCTCGAGTTCGATCAGAACGGCAAGTTCGTGCGCGCCTTCGGCGGCCCGAGCGACGCCTACGAGTGGCCAACGACCGAGCACGGCGTGTACGCCGACCACAAGGGGAACGTCTGGGTCGCCGGCAACGGCAAGGGCGACAACCACATCCTGAAGTTCACAAACACGGGCAAGTTCGTGATGCAGATCGGCAAGCGCAATCAGGCGAAGGGGAGCAACGACACGGCGAACGTGCACGGCGCCGCCGCGATGGTCGTCTTCCCGAAGACCAACGAGCTGTTCGTGGCCGACGGCTACACGAACCGCCGCGTGATCGTCTTCGACGCCGACACCGGCGCGTACAAGCGGCACTGGGGCGCGTACGGCAAGCCGCCCGACGACACGATCAAGATCCCGCCGCGGCCGCA